>NZ_LSBQ01000022.1:0-49737 GCF_001577655.1 Idiomarina sp. T82-3
GAACGGCACTATCCACGAGCAATAAAAAGGCGACCGCAACGTTATCCGATGCGGTCGCCTAGAAAAAATGCTAGTCGTTAGCTTAACTGACAAGCATTACTCTGTGGAGCGCCTTTTTTCTAGTCAGTCCCGTTAGACCATATTCACCAGCATGCTGGTAGGATCTTCAAGAAACTCTTGCCAACGCTTATTAAAGCGCGCGATGGTGCCGCCATCGATAATACGGTGGTCGCCTGACCAGCTCACCGTCATCATCTTACGTGCAACCACTTGACCATTCGCATCAAAACGTGGCAACTCTTGTACTTTTCCTAAAGCGACAATCGCTGCTTCGGGCTTATTAATGATCGGCGTTGCCACCGTGCCGCCAATAACACCGATGTTTGAAATGCTGATGGTACCGCCTTTCATATCGGCTTGTGGTACTTTGCCCTCGCGTGCCGCTTGGGTCAGACGTGTCACTTCATTTGCCACATCGATAATACTCTTGTTTTGTACCTGTTTTACATTAGGTACCAACAAGCCGATTTTGGTATCAACCGCCATGCCGATATTGTGGTCGTCAAAATAAGTGACTTCCGTGCAATCATCGTTGACCTGCGCGTTCATGATCGGAAACTCTTTCAGCGCCAATGACAGCGCCTTAATAAAGAACGGCATGACCGTAAGGCGAACACCTTGTTCTTTATATTGCTCTTTGAGTTTTTCACGCAATGCAATCAAGTTCGTCAGGTCAAACTCGTCCGAGTAAGTGAAGTGCGGAATGGTACTGACAGAGTTCATCATCTGCTTCGCCATCGCCGCTTTCACACCACGGATTGCTTCGGTACGCGTACCACCGCTCTGCTGTGCAGGAGTCGTCGTTTGCTGTTGTGTACTCGCTTGTGGTGCTGACTTATCACCTGCGACAAAGTCTTTAATGTCTTGTTTTAACACTCGACCTTTTTTACCCGAACCTGGCACATCCGCGATGTTAATGCTATTTTCACGCGCTAAACGACGCACCGCAGGACTCGCAACGGCCTTACCTTGACGCGCTGGTTGCGCAGGCTCTGCCCCGCCATCAGCCGACTGACTTGGCGTGTTCTTCTGCTGCGCTTGTGCTGAATCTTTAGTCTGCTTGCTTGGCTCAACGCCACCGGCGGGTTGCAGTGCGAATAACGGTTTGTGAACCTCAGCGATATCACCTTTCTTGTGATAAAGCTTAACCACTTTGCCGTCTTCTTTAGCCGGGATTTCAACTGTCGCTTTGTCGGTCATGACTTCGACAACGGGCTGATCTTCTTTGACCTCATCGCCTTCGCTGACGAGCCACTCAACGATTTCGCATTCCACGATACCCTCACCGATATCCGGCAGAATGAAATCAGTGGTTTCAGCATCATCCGAAGAAGCAGGTGCAGCATCGTCAGATGCCGGCGCAGCATCATCAGAAGCATCACCTTCGGCGTTGATGCGGAATAACGGCTCGTGAACTTTTGCGATATCACCTTTCTGGTAATACAGCTTCTCAACAACGCCATCATCCTTCGCAGGAATTTCAACCATCGCCTTGTCGGTCATTACTTCAACAACCGGCTGGTCTTCTTTTACGGTATCGCCTTCGGCTACAAGCCATTCAACAATTTCACACTCGACGATGCCTTCACCAATATCCGGCAGAATAAAATCTTTACTCATGACATTGACCCTTAGTAGTTCATCGTGCGTTTAATGGCTTCGTAGATCTTCAGATGATCCGCCATATATTCTTTCTCATGGCACAATGGATAAGGAACATCCAAACCACACACGCGCGCAATCGGCGATTCAAGATACAAGAAGCATTTATCCTGTACTGTCGCTGCGATTTCACTCGCAAAGCCGCTGGTTATCGGCGCTTCTTGGCTGATAACTAAACGTCCCGTTTTCAACACCGACTCAGTGACGGTTTTTACGTCCCACGGCAAAATCGTGCGCAGATCGATTATTTCACATGAAACACCGTCTTTCTCAGCAAGTTCAGCCGCTTTTTCAGTCATTTCCATTTGTGCGCCCCACGCGAGTAGCGTGATGTCAGCGCCTTCTTTAACCACCTCAGCTTGACCGAGAGGAATCGTGTACTCTTCCTCTGGTACATCACCGGTTGAAGCACGGTATAAGCGCTTAGGCTCCATGAACAGAACCGGGTTGGGATCAAAGATACTGCTCAGCAATAACCCTTTGGCTTCGTATGGGTTACGTGGCATGACGATTTTTAGGCCCGGCGTATGTGCAAAATAGGCTTCCGGAGATTGCGAGTGATAGTGACCACCTGCAATGCCACCGCCATACGGCGTGCGAATCGTTAAACCACCGACGTTAAACTCGTTACCTGAGCGATAGCGGAATTTAGCTGATTCGTTAACGATTTGGTCAAACGCTGGGAAGATATAATCGCCAAACTGTATTTCTGCGACGGCGTAGCTGCCTTGTGATGCCAAGCCATTCGCGAAACCAATAATGCCCTGCTCAACGAGCGGCGTATTAAAGTTACGGTGTTTACCATATTTCTCAGTTAAGCCTGAGGTCGCGCGGAATACACCACCGAAGCCACCAGTGTCTTCACCGAAGCTGTATACGTTGTCGTGCTTAGCCATCGCCAGGTCTAAGGCGCTGTTGATGGCTTGTAGTAAATTCATTTTAGCCATTAGTCCAGTCTCCCCGACGTTTTCGGATAGGCATCCGGATATTTGCGAATGTGTTCTTTAAGTTCTTCAAGCTGTTCTTTAAGCAACTCATTCGGTTGGTCATAAACGTCATTGATAAGTTCATCAATGTGAGGAGCTGGCACTTTCTCGGCCTCTTTCAGTGCTGCTAAAACGCTGGCTTTAACTTTCTCATGCTGACTGGTGATGTGCTCTTCGGTCAACCAACCTTCGTTCAGCATCCACTTTTGCAGACGTTCAAGCGGATCTTTCACTTTCCACTCGTCTTCTTCATCACGCGTACGGTAGCCGGTCGGATCGTCTGAGGTTGAGTGACCCGACATACGATAAGACATCGCCTCGATTAATACAGGCTCGTCTTCTTCAACGGCGAGACGACGTGCTTCTTGGGTTGCTTTCAACACAGCAAACACATCATTACCGTCGACACGGATAGTTTTGATGCCGTAACCAATACCACGGGGTGCGATACCATCACCGCCGTATTGCTCACCTTGAGACGGTGTAGAAATCGCATAACCGTTATTTCGACAGAAGAAGATTACCGGCACTTTATAAACTGATGCCATGTTTAGTGCAGCGTGGAAGTCACCTTCAGATGCCGCACCTTCACCGAAGTAGCAAATAGTACATTTGCCGGTTTTATCCATTTTTTGGCCAAACGCGTAACCGGTCGCCTGTGGAATCTGAGTACCCAGAGGTGAACTGATGGTCATGAAGTTAAGCTCACGACATCCGTAGTGAACCGGCATCTGACGCCCTTTACCGAGATCTTGTTCGTTTGAGAACAACTGGTTCATGAACTGTTCAACGGTAAATCCACGATAAGCCAGCGCGCCTTGCTCACGGTATTGACCCATGATCATGTCGCCTTGGTCTAACGCCGCGGCTGAAGCCACACTTTCAGCTTCTTCGCCACGCGAAGCCAGGTAGAAACTAATACGACCTTGGCGTTGTGCGGCAATCATGCGTTCATCCAAGGTACGGATGAACAGCATAGTGTCATGAATTTTAACGATGAGATCCTTGTCGTACTCTGGCATCTCAACGCCTTTATGTAAGCTGCCGTCTTCTTTAAGAAGCTGCAACATGGGAATAGTTACTGAGTCACTGTCAAACCACTGTGACTGGGTCACTATCTCTGTATTGTGTTTTTTATCCTTGGCCATAACCTTCTCTTTCGGTTTTAAGCAGGGTGTAAATTTGCCGCTACTTTACCTTTACGTAAAGTGTCATGCAAACAGCCCACGGGAGAATATCCAGTGGGCCTAGTGTAAATGGAAACGAACAGTTTTAACAAATATTATGCGGAGATTAGACCAGCTCGAGTGATTCTGTCGGTACTCGGATTACGGTCAACAAAGCGCGTTGCCCTAATGCCACCTGCGCATTGGGGAAAATAATATGTTCGCCATCATGCTGTGCGTAAATGTTTTCGCCACCATCAATCGCTAATAGGTCGCCTTTGTCAAAAGCGGTAAAGTTAGCTACGTCATCGGCGAAATTAAGTTCAAATTCTTCGTGTTGACGATTAATCGTTTGCGCTTCAGCAAACATAAAGTGCTGTTCTGGTTCAAACTCAGGGAAACTAAGCGCTTGCTCACCCACTAGCCGACGCAGCGTATCTTCTGCCGCTTGGAAATCCGCACGATTATTCTCGCCAAATTTTTTCACTTTACCCAGCTCAACGGTAAATGCCTGAGCTCCGAAGGTGTTGTATGAAAAATAAGAAAACGTTGTGGTCGGCTGTTGATTTAATAAAATAGTATCAACACCGCACGCGAGTAAAAACTGCAATTGCTCACGATGATACGGCTTACCGTCGGTAAACGGATGAACGGCAAATTTTTCGCGCTTCGAGTCGCGAATAGCGGTATGTAAATCATAGTGATAACGGCGACGTTCTCCCTGTGGCGCCGATGTGTAAAAACGCTCGCAATAGCCTTCAATTTTTTTCGCACGCTCGCGTTCTTTATTCTGTTGATCACCTTGACTATGCGCACCGCTAAATAAACGGTTCATATTTTCTTCAACAAACCGCTGTTCAATATTAATTGAAGCCGGGTTTGCAATTAGAAACAGAACGCGATGAGCGACTGTCTGCTTACCCGAAATAATGTCTTGAATAATATCGCTGCAAATTTCAATGGGTGCGGTTTCGTTGCCATGAACAGCACACGATAAAATAATATCTTTGTCGCCGGCATGCTTCGGTTCAACAACCAACACGCCACTGTCCCAAACCGTTAATTGAGTACCATTATCTAGTGTTTTCTGAAATTGCTCGGGGTAGCCCCACTCATGTTCTCGAGTCCAGTTAAGAAAATTGCTAAACACTTGGTCCACCATCTTACTCCTTCACTTTTTTCCCGGGGACAAACCCTTTGGTCGCTAGCAAGTCACGTAATACCCGTGATTTATATTCACGTCGGTACAGTACCCATACGACGATGGCGCTTGAGATCACCAGCATCACCGGATGCAAAAACCATGACATGTACGCGAGTGCAAAATAATACGTTCTTAAGCCTTTATTATATTCATGACCGGATTGGTCCAATACTTTCGCAGCATGACGAGCAAACTCTTCCCGTTCTTCTTCTGGGCGCTGATTTTGCTGATAATTTACGCTGACACCGAGTAACACTGACACGAAACCAAACTGCCGTATAGCCCAAGTAAATTTGAAAAAGGCGTAGATAAATATAAGCGCTAGTACAGCAAGCTTAAACTGCACCATATTCACATGAGCGGTGGGTGTTAGCGGTAGTTCGTTGAGTACATTTACAAGCTGGTCGGCATGCGCAAGTACGGTAATTACACCCGCCAACACCAGAATGGTCGAAGATGCGAAAAACGTCACTGTACGTTCGACGTTACCGATAAGTGATGCATCGGCAATTTGATTATCTTTGTGCATCACGTTACGCATCCAATCAATACGCAACTCACACAAAATACTGGACAAACAGTGTGTGGTTTTAGCGCGCTTACGCGCGAACAGAGAATAACCTATCCAGCAAACAAAAAAGAACAACAAAACAATGATGTCGATCATTGATAGCAGCATAGCGTCCCCGAGCCTGATAATTGTGCCCACATTAATCGGCTTATGTTAACAGTTTATGACAACTTTGATGAGCGCAATTTAAATTTAAACCGTAATCGTACCTCAACCAGACACAAAAAAGCCGAGCACGGAGGCTCGGCCTTTTGCAGCGCATTAAATTAATAATCTTTTAATGCTTCTTCCGTAGTTTCTTCTTTGGGCTTTGGTGGTTTCGCCAAACCATACCAAGACAACATCGTTTGCGTGTTGCGTTTTGCATCATCCAAAATCAGGTAGAGACATGGAATCAGCAACAAGGTAATAATCGTTGCGAAAATAATACCAAATGCCAAGGATATCGCCATTGGAATAACGATCTTCGCCTGTAATGACTTCTCTAGCACGATTGGCAGTAAGCCGAAGAACGTCGTTAACGACGTCAGAGTAATCGCTCGGAAGCGTCGACAGCCCGCATCTAACACCGCATGACGCAATTGCGTACCCTCTTCACGCGCTCGGTTGACATAGTCGACCATTACCAAAGAGTCATTTACCACGACCCCGGCTAGAGCAATGATGCCGAACAAACTCAGGATGCTTACCGGCATACCCAAAATCCAGTGGCCAATAATCGCACCAATAATACCGAACGGAATTACTGACATTATGATAAGCGGCTGGCTGTATGACCGCAGTGGCACAGCCATCAGCGCGTATACCGCAAACATAGCTAATACGCCACCAATGGCCAATGAACTAGTCGCTTCCGCCTCATCTTGAGTCGCGCCTTGCAAACCAAACCCAACACTTGGATGACCCTCCAAGATCTCAGGTAATTTCACGTTGCGGATCTCTTGCACGATACTAGAGGGCTCAACTTCATCCTTGTTCACGCGAGCTCTCACGTTTACTGAACGCTGACGATCGATACGCGTAATGGTGTCATAACCTTGCGAGTGTTCAATCTCAGCCAACTCGGTAAACGGAATCTCGCCGCCATCCGCTGTACGTAACTTCATATCTTGCAAGTTACCCACCGATTGACGTTGAGATTCAGGGTAGCGCACCATGACTTTAATTTCTTCGTCGCCACGCTGAATACGTTGCGCCTCAGCTCCATAGAAGGCATAACGCACTTGCGTAGCCAACTCGCCAAGATCAATACCCATGGCTTCTGCGAGTGGTTTGGTTTTGAGCAAAATCTCATCTTTGCCGTCACCGAATGTATCTTCGATATCAAACACACCATCGTAAGTCGACATGACTTGCTTCAGCTCGTCCGCTGCAGATTTAAGCTCATTGAGATTTTGTCCCGTCAACTGGAACTCGATATCGAAGCCACTGCCACCGCCAATACCACCTTGGAAGTTAACGGTACGTACACCGGCTAATTCTGGCACGTTTTCGCGCCATTTATTAACAATCGCATAGCCGTCGATCTCACGTTCTTCGCCTTTTTTCAACTCAGCAAAGATAGTGCCGCCGGTATTACCGTTCATCCAAATATTGGTATGACGAACAACACCTGAGCCTTCTTCTTCAGCGATAGTGTCATCGACCGACTTAAGCCCGTTCTCGACCGCTTTTAAGACTTCAATAGTACGCTCTTCCGACGTTCCTGGCTGCATTTCAATGTTTGCCTGAATAAAGTCACTCGGGATATCTGGGAAAAAGACCCAGCGCACAATCCCACCATTGATTAAGCCAATCATCAAAATCAGCATCCCCACAAAGGTTGCGAGCGTGGTGTAACGATAATGCAAACACTTTTTAAGGAACGGCCGATAATAGCCAGTTACGAAGCGCTGAACAGCGTCGGCAAACCGGTTACGGAAGCGCTGAAAAGCATTCGGTTTATCTTTGCCATCTTTTGAGTACTTCATATGAGCGATATGCGCAGGCAATATCAACTTAGACTCAATTAACGAGAACATTAAGCAAAGGATGACGACCCAAGCAATAGACTCCCAAATCGCGCCCATACCGCCATCCACCATCAGCATAGGCACGAACGCCACCATGGTGGTCAGAACACCGAACGTCGCTGGCATCGCAACCCGCTTAGCGCCACGAACGACGTTGTCTATCGACTTCCCTTTTTCCTCAATCTCGGTATAGGCACTTTCACCTATCACAATGGCATCGTCCACGACGATACCGAGCACTAATATGAAACCAAACAAGGAAATCATATTAATGGATACATCAAACATCGGCAGCGGCATAAGCGCTATGGTGCCTAAGAAACACACAGGAATACCGATCATGACCCAGAATGCCAATCGCAGTTGCAAGAACAACGACAGCATGAGGAAAACTAACAGCCCCCCCATCCACATGTTGTTTAACATGAGGTCGAGACGACCTTGCAGGTAATATGACGAATCCCCCCAATACGCGACTTTTACTTCATCAGGGAGTGAAGCATTTTTACGTTCCGCATAGTTTTTCACCACTTCAGCGATTTTAAGATCGTTCTGATCGCCTACCGAGTTAACCCGCACAAAAGTCGCTGGCTTACCATCGAAACGAGTGAACGCTTCCGTCTCGACGAATCCATCAGTAACTTGAGCGATATCACCTAAGGTTAATCGAGTACCATCAGGACGACTGATCAGAACGATTTTCTCGAACTCATCTCCGACATACGCCTGATTATTAGCTCGTAATAAAATATCGCCATTGGGCGTTTTGATAGAACCACCGGCGACATCAAGCGATGTACCACGCACTGCATTAACAATTTGCTGGAAGCTCAAGCCATAACGTTCAAGGTCTTCTTGCGAGATTTCGACCGCAATTTCGTAGTTACGCGCACCGACCACTTCGACTTTGGTGATACCGCCCACTTGCTTAAGATCATCTCGGACTTCTTTAGCTAACTCTTTGCGTTGCCGCTCCGTCACATCACCGTAAACAGTCATCCAGATCACGTTGCGGTTAGGTCGCACGCGATAGATGTTGGGCTTTTCAATTTGTTGTGGGAAGTTCGGGATGGCGTCCACCAGCATTTTAACTTCGTCCATCACCACTTGCACATCGTAATCGGGTTCGACTTCGATAGTGACCGAGCCAAGGCCCTCTTGAGATCGCGATGTCATCTCCTCAACACCATCGACATCTTCAAGCGCATCTTCGATTAAC
The DNA here is from genome assembly GCF_001577655.1 of Idiomarina sp. T82-3. NCBI lineage: Bacteria > Pseudomonadati > Pseudomonadota > Gammaproteobacteria > Alteromonadales > Idiomarinaceae > Idiomarina > Idiomarina sp. T82-3. The sequence continues at coordinate 8,881 of NZ_LSBQ01000022.1, forward strand.
ATGATGACGCCTTGCTCAACTTCCTGAGGCGCAGCACCTGGAAATGGCACCTGAATACTGATTACGTTCAGTGAAATTTCCGGAAACATTTGCTTGCGGACACTGAATATAGACATCGCGCCCGCAACTACAATTAGGAATAATAGCAGGTTAGCGGCAACCGAATTACGCGCGAACCATGCAATAATGCCCTTATTGGTATCTTCTGTACTCATTGTCATGACCTCTTAGCGGTTCGCGTTGCTCGCCGTTTGTTCGTTGCCGGCTTCGCCACTATCCGACTCTGCTGATGGCTGGTTATCGCCTTCTTGTTGTTCTTTTTGTGCAGTCGACTCCATCTGTGACGGGAGCGGATCACCCTCTAAACGAACAGGTGTGCCAGGCAACGGATTAGCTAACTGTGTTAACACGACCTTGTCACCACGCTCGAGTCCGCCACTGATGATTGAATCATTACTCTGGGTGCGAATGACTTGTACGGTACGATGCTTAAGAACACGTTCCTCATCGACAATCCAAACTGAGCTATCTTCGTTGATCGCATAAGTCGGTACACTCATGACATTCGATACCGATTGACCTTCAATCTTAGCATCGACAAAGCGGCCAAAGCGTAGCGGTGCATTGTGTGTGTTGCCATCAAGGTTGTATGGGTCTTTAACTTCCACAACACCATAAACAACGCGGCTATTTTCATCTAACACGCCTTCGGTACGCACCAAGCGCCCTTGCCAATCAGTACTGATACCGTTCACCATCGACTGAAGGTGTACCATCGGCTGTTTACCTTCGCTCGGCATGTCAAGATACGTCGTATCTAAGTCGCTCAGTGGCAGGCGAACTTCGGCGGTACCGGTGCCATATAACATAGCAACTTGACTGCCTGAGCCGACAAACTGACCTAAGTCAGCTTGCTTCGACCGCAAGATAGCATCAAAAGGCGCGCGGATTGTCGTACGTTCTAAGTTGCGTTTTGCCATTGCTAAATTAGCTTCAGCTGATTCAACCGCAGAAAGTGCGCTGGCAAGCTGAGGTTTACGTAAACCTAATGCAGGCGCTTCACCGTCTTTAAACATCGCCCACTCTTCTTCAGCGACACGAGCGCGTGCTTTTTCTTCCTCAAGTGCAGACTGCGCTTGTAGCAACTGTGCTTTTGCTTGTTGAACAGCGACCTTGTAATCACTTGGGTCAATCTGCAACAACATGTCGCCTTTGCTGAAAAAGCCACCGGCATTAAAGTTATCAGCGATGTCGATGATCTGACCGCTTACCTCAGAAAGTAACTGAGTGCTGTGCTTAGGTCTTACAGTTCCCTGTGAATCAACAATAAATGTCATATTCTCAGGCTGGACCTCTTTCACCTCGACCATTGGGGCCGGTTTTACGTTTTGTTTTTTCTCGGGAGGTTTACCCATCATACTCGCCAACACGGCGAGTCCGATAAATAGAAGTATAATAACGGGTGGGATAAAGGCTCTTTTCTTAATCTTCATAATTGTCGCTCAGTCAATTGGTTAAGAATATTTTGTTATAGCCTTATTATCGCCGTAATAAATGTAAATTGTTAGCACAGATGTGTTGCTATTTATGAGTTTCGCCCCCTAAGTTGTAACGGACTATTACAAACTCAGCTGAAACCCTTGTTACCCCTCAAGTAACCACCGCTCTGCCGCTTCCACCGCAGCCGGTTTACCACTTAACAACACAACATCATCGACTGCTAACTCAATTTGATCTGTTAAATCAGTCACTTCGACATCATCACGGCGAATAGCTTTAAGCTCTACATTACGTTTAGACCAATCTAAATCTTCGACCGACTTACCAACCGCCCATGCGTGTTGAGGTAGCGGCACGGCGTGTAAAAATTGTAGTTTCTCTAACCGTTCGGGATCCATATCCGTATGCGAGCCTGGGAAAAAGCCATGCATATCGCCATAGTGGTTACGTCGCTCTTGTTCTAGGCGCGTGAGAATGCGACGAATAGGCACGCCGGAGCGGTTCAGCACGTGCGATATCAACATCAGACTCGCTTCTAGCGTATCCGGCACAACCTGTGAAGCGCCGGCTTCTTGCAACGCAGTCAGACGGCTATCATCGCGGCTTCGCACTAAAATAAACGCGTCTTCGTTCATGGCACGGATTTCTTTTAGTGTTTTTATCGCATAGGTGTCATCGGCATAACTAATCACGATTAATGGCGCATGTTGTGCCCCAACGGCACGCAAGATATCGCGCTTAGCGCTATCACCAAAATAGACTTTCGCGCCCCCTGCCACCGCTTCTTGCACACGCATCGGGTCATTGTCGATCGCGACATGTTTAATACCTTCGGCTTCCAAGAATCGTGATACGGTCTGCCCGACCCGTCCGAAACCACAAATAAGTGCCGGAGCCGCTTGTTCCTCTTCGGATTGATCCGAGTGGATACCTGATGAATCACCTTCATCGTGTGCCAAGAACGCTACCAAAGGTTGTAGTTTTTGAATGACTAGTGGGGTAATCGCCATACTTAACACACCCACACCAATCAGAATGGAACTGATCCGAGGCTCTAAAAGCCCGTAAGACGCCGCCAAAGAGACAAGTACGAAGCCAAATTCACCCATCTGAAACAGCGAAACCGCGGCAGCCCATGCATCACGTCGGTGTTCACCCATCATGCGCGCTACACCTTGAATCAACAATACCTTAATTAGCGCCATAACCAGCAAAGTGGCGACTATCCAGTGAAACTCAAATACCACAGCATGCAGAGACAGTTGCATACCGACGGTGGTAAAAAACAGTCCCATTAAAATGTCACGGAAAGGACGAATATCGGCTTCGAGTTGATGTTTGTACTTACTTTCACCAAGCATCATACCGGCTAAAAAGGCCCCCAGCGCCATCGACAGACCAAATAAATGCGTCAAACCGCCAGCAACCAACGCCACTAAAAGCGTTGCTAAGACGAATAATTCGTCAGTGCGCTGCCGGGCGATTTCTCTAAATAGGAACGGCAACACCCACTTGCCAATTAATAGGAGTACAGTAATCACGGCAGCGCCTTTTAATAGCGCAAGCAATAGGCTATAAGCGATATTCTCGCCGCCTTGACCAGCTAACAAAGGAATAGCTATTAATAGCGGAACGACCGCGATATCTTGGAATAACAATACGGCAACGGTCATTTGTCCGCGTCGCGTTGCCGTTTGCGAGCTTTCACTGAGCTGTTTTATCACCACTGCGGTTGACGAAAGCGCCAGCGCTCCAGCTACAGCGAGTGCGGCTGTTGGGCTATCAAGCAACCAAAGTCCTAGGCCCATGAATAAGGCCAGTGAAACAAGCACTTGAGCCGAACCTAAGCCAAATACCCAACGCCGCATAGCGAGCATTTTCGGTAGCGAGAATTCAAGACCTAACGAGAATAGCAACAGTACAATACCCAGTTCAGCAATCAGGTGATACTCGTTTGGATCGGCTATCCAACCCATTACATCGGGTCCTGCAATCACACCCGCGGTAAGATACGCCAAAATAGCGGGTAGCTTTATGCGCCGAAATGCCCAAACCAGAACCACGGCCACTGCAAGTAACATCAGTAAACTGGCAAATGTACCGTACATAGGCTGCCCCTTATCGTTATTTTCATCCTGTCAAAATAATAACACTGTTTGGATGACAATCGTTTTACTAATTTAACTTTTTGATACTATTACGCTTTTATATAGTTGGCATAGATTTTGCTCAAATCTATTTTTATTTCAGTTAAGTCGTCGTCATGTTGAATAAAATAACGATAAAACAAAACACCCAATGCAGCATGCCACAGAAATTATCGAGTCATCTGTCACGTCGTGAAGATTGGCAACGGTCGCGTTCTCTCTCCGAGCGACTACAAACGACCTTGAACGTTGATGAGTTCTTTATAATCTATGGTTCGCATTTGCATAAGCGTGTGCCAATCCATTCCATCCGCTTCGAGAGCCCATCTCTACAGCACACTATTGCCCTTTGGCAGGGTCAACCAAAATACCAACATGCGGTGTTGGTTTACGCTGATGATCAGTTACTCGGACAGATGACTTACACGTTCTCACAACCGCTTTCGTTTCTTCAAAAAATGCGGTTAAAAAAAATACACTCACATCTCGTCTTTCCACTTAAGAATTTATTAGCGTTTCACAAAGTGAGTCAACTCGCCGCTCGTGATCCACTGACACAACTATTCAATCGAACTATCGTGCGGTCGCGTATCATCGAGCTCATTCATTCCGCTGAGCAGCATGAGCATACGTTAATGATGATTGATTTAGACAACTTTAAGCAAGTCAATGACAGCGAAGGTCATGATGTTGGTGACGCTATTTTACAACAAATTGCCGCAATCATCGGCGATGAAATTGATCAACATCACACCGCGATAAGGTATGGCGGTGATGAGTTTCTGCTTATATTACCGCACACCTCATTACGTGCCGCTCACGACACGTTTAAACGAATGCAACAACGATTATGCGAACACAGATTGATAAACCGATATGATATTAAACTCAGTGCTGGATCGGTCTGTATTCAACCTTATTTGAGCGCTGAACAGGTGTTAGCGCAAGTTGATGAAAATATGTATGCGGCGAAACATGCAGGTGGCGCACGTCATTTTTATGAAGGACGTAGCGATGTTAGTCCTCATCGCCCTGCTGCATGCTAATGATGAGCGGAGGTTGCTCACCACTTACTTCATTCAGCCATCCGACTCCGGGTAACCACAACCAACTCCCGGAACGAATAATCGGTAATTCTTCTCGTAACCACCACGGAATGCGCGCTTGCTTTAACCACGCCCGAATGGGTTTACCGCCGTCGCGCTCGGGCTGGTATAGTTTGATTGATTTCAATTCCGCAGACAGATCGGTGAGACGGGCTAACACAGGTGAGTTTTCATCTACACGCGCGCCGTTTAGTTGCCAAACGAGCTCGCCATAAGGGTGCGGTAACTGCACACGGTGACCTGACATGTGCATCTCTTGGTCAGCGTGTTCAAACCACCAAAGCGCATTAGCAAACCTATATACACAGCCGGAGGCCAGGTTAACGGCGACTTTTGCATCATTTGCAGCGCTCAGCGCTTGTTGACAAATTTGATGCAATTGAGCTTGCGACGGCATGCGTTCACATCCCGTCTGGTGTGTCAGCCAATAGCGTATCGCAGCGCGCTGTAGTGGTTCAGAAAAATGAGCAAGTTCCGTTAAACTTAAACCTGTATTTAGCCATGCATGAGAGCACCACGCGTTGTTAAGTTTGTCGGCTAGCAACTCATCGAGTAAAGCATCTTGTTCTGCACATAACGCGGCTGAACGCAGCACACTTTGCCCGAATTGTGGCCAGCGCTGCTCTAATTGAGGTATTACTTTGTGCCTCAGATAATTCCTCTCGATGCGCGTATCATAATTGGTATTATCTTCTATCCAAGTTAGCTGGTGCTCATGCGCGTACTTCAGGATAGCTTGTTTACTGACTTCGAGTAACGGCCGTACCAGTTTCCGTTGACCAACAAATGGCTGGACCTCAGCCATCGATGCGAGACCTCGGGGCCCACTGCCTCGTTTCAATTGCAATAAAAAGGTTTCAATTTGGTCGTTTCGATGCTGTCCTAGCAAAATGATGGCATTATCTGCCGTGAGTTCTGCCAAACGCTGATAACGCCGCTCACGCCCCATGGCCTCTTTCGATACTCGGTTTTTCTCTATAAAGGTGAGGTCTTCAAAGTGAGACGCCATACCATAACTTTCGACACTTCCTTTAATCGTTTTTGCCCAAGCCGGAGATTGAGGATGAAAATGGTGATCGAGATGGATAGCGAGATATTCGTATTGCGGGTTCGCTTGTCTGAATCGGTTCAAACAGTCGAGTACGGTTTGTGAATCGGCACCACCACCCAAGGCAACAACGAGTTGTTGCCCGGGCACTAGATTTAAGCGCTGTAAACTGTGCTGGAATTTAGAATACAGCGTATCGCTCTTCATAATGACTGATTAGCAATAGCCGAAAGACATCAACTTCTGATAGCGCTGATCGAGTAATTGTTGTTTATCGAGACCCACTAAGTCATTAAGGTCACTGTTTAGTTGCGCCTTTAATCGGTCCGCCATTTCGTCCATGTTGCGATGCGCACCGCCCAGAGGTTCTGGAATAATCGTGTCTATTAAGCCTAATGACTTACTTTTATCTGCGGTAACCCCCATCGCTTCTGCTGCAAGCGGGGCTTTTGATGCGCTTTTCCATAGGATAGACGCACAACCTTCTGGCGAGATAACAGAGTACGTGCTGTATTGCAGCATGTTCACCCGATCACCGACACCAATCGCTAAGGCACCACCGGAGCCACCTTCGCCAATTACGGTGCAAACGATAGGTACAGTAAGACGCGCCATGACTTTCAGGTTACGCGCAATCGCTTCACTCTGGCCACGCTCTTCTGCGCCAATCCCGGGATACGCGCCCGGTGTATCGATAAAAGTGATGATGGGCATATTAAAACGCTCAGCCGTCTCCATTAAGCGCAACGCCTTTCGGTAGCCTTCAGGTTTTGGCATACCAAAGTTTCTACGTATCTTATCTTTGGTTTCGCGCCCTTTTTGCTGACCAATAACCATCACGGGTCTGCCATCAAGTCGCGCTACACCACCGATAATTGCTTCATCGTTTGCGTAAGCACGATCGCCTGCCATTTCATCAAACTCAGTAAAAATGCGCTTGATGTAATCCAGTGTATAAGGACGCAGAGGATGACGCGCTAACTGCGCAACCTGCCAAGCGCCTAACTCAGAGAAAATTTTCTCGGTCAGCTCTTTGCTCTTTTGCTTAAGCCGTTGGAGCTCTTCTTCGATATTTATATCAAGCTCACCACGTTCGCCAACATTCTTTAATTCTTCAATTTGGGCTTCGAGTTCGGCTATCGGTTGTTCAAAATCCAAAAAGTTTAGGCTCATTATTTAATGTTTCCTCTAAAACTCGAGCGTGACCCACTGTTCACCCAGTAGATCGTGTAAATGATGTATTAGTTCGTCAGTCGGCTCAACATACCACTGAGCCCCAACGTTCATCGAGGCCAACGCGCGTTCACCTCGGTAATGAATTTTTACTGGACAGGTGCCTTGTGCAAAGGGTCGCATTGTCTCAGCGAGACGCTTAGTCATACCCTTTTCAATTTGTTCACCGGTCACCGTGATCGCCAAATGTTTAACAAAACTGGCACGCGCCTGCTCAATTGTCATTACTTCTCTGGCGACCATTCTATTACTGCCAGAGAAGTTATCAAATCGTACCTCACCTTTTGCCCACAAAATTCTGTCTTTTTCGAGCACGTGTTGGTAACTTTCGTATTCATTACTATACAGCATCACGTCCATACGTGCGCTTTTATCGTCTAATGTAACAATCGCAAAGCGTTGCCCACGTTTGTTGGTAATCACACGAACGTCAATTACCAAGCCGGCTACTCCCACGTATTCGTTTTTACGGGTCTCATTAACATTAGCAAGCTGCCCGACCACGTAATGCTGCAATTCTGCTCGAAAACGGTTAATAGGATGTCCAGTCAAGTACAGACCTAGGGTCTCTCTCTCACCTTCGAGCCATACCGCTTCAGGCCAAGGCTTTATTTTTTCAAATTCGTGCTCAACGGCTTCAGGCTCTGTCGTGAGCACGCCAAACATATCAGCTTGCCCAATGCTTTCAGCCTGCCGGTGTTGCACAGCTTGCCGCATTGCCTTTTCAAGGGAAGCCATCAAACTGGCACGATGCGGACCTAAGCTATCCATCGCACCCGCACGAATCAAACGCTCTAAAACACGTTTGTTGAGTTTCTTGAGATCGACACGACAGCAAAAATCGAATAAGTCCGTAAATGGACCCCCTTCATTACGTGCCTCTAAAATGGCCTCAATCGGTGCTTCACCCACGCCTTTAATTGCGCCAATACCGTAAACGACGCGTTGTTCATCATCGACGGTAAACTTGTACACCCCTTTATTAACATCCGGTGGAAGCAACACTAAGCCCATGCGTTCGCATTCATCCGCTAGGGTGACGATTTTATCGGTGTTATCCATATCCGCCGACATGACCGCTGCCATGAATTCCGCAGGATAATGAGTTTTCATCCACAATGTTTGATAAGAGACTAAAGCATAGGCCGCGGAGTGCGATTTGTTAAAACCATAACCCGCAAACTTCTCCACCAAGTCGAAGATCTTCATCGCCAACTCGGGATCGATATTATTGTTGTGCGCGCCCTCGCGGAATACCTCTCGCTGCTTCGCCATCTCTTCCGGTTTCTTCTTACCCATCGCACGACGCAACAAGTCGGCACCACCGAGCGAGTAGCCTGCCATCACCTGGGCAACCTGCATCACCTGCTCTTGGTATAAAATAACGCCATAAGTTGGCTCGAGTATCGGCTCGAGACACTCGTGTTGATACGTTTCATCGGGATAAGATACTTTTTCTCGCCCGTGCTTACGATCAATGAAGTTATCAACCATACCTGATTCGAGAGGGCCCGGTCGGAACAGCGCTACCAACGCGATGATGTCCTCAAAACTATCCGGCAGCAGTCGCAAAATCAGCTTCTTCATTCCAGCTGATTCGAGCTGAAAAACGGCTGTTGTTTCAGCGCGTTTGAGCACATCAAAACACTGTTTGTCATTTAAGCTAATTGCGTTGATATCAATGAGCGGTTCGCCCGCCTCTTTCTTGCGTGCATTAACCATATCCAATGCCCATTGAATGATGGTCAATGTCCGTAGCCCTAAAAAGTCAAACTTTACGAGTCCCGCCGATTCCACATCGTTCTTGTCAAACTGAGTAACCGGGTTTTTACCCTCGTCATCACAATAGAGTGCGGCAAAGTCAGTAATAGTGGTCGGCGAAATGACCACGCCGCCCGCATGTTTACCTGCGTTACGTGTCACGCCCTCTAAGATACGAGCGAAATCTATCAATTCTTTGACTTCTTCGTCGGCATCGTACCGTTCGCCCAATTCGGGCACTTGCTCAAAGGCTTTTGCCAACGTCATGCCTGGATCGCCAGGCACCAATTTAGAGATGCCATCAACAAAGCCGTAAGGGTGACCCAGCACACGCCCCACGTCTCGAATCGAGGCTTTAGCGGCCATCGTACCGAAGGTAATAATCTGTGATACCGCGTCGCGCCCATACAGTTCTGCGACATGGTCAATCACTTCGTCGCGTCGATCCATACAAAAATCGACATCAAAGTCTGGCATTGAAACACGTTCTGGATTCAAGAAACGTTCGAATAGTAAGTCAAATTCGAGCGGGTCGAGATCGGTGATTTTTAACGCGTAAGCGACTAGCGAGCCTGCACCTGAACCACGACCCGGCCCCACAGGAATATTGTTATCCTTACTCCACTGAATAAACTCCATGACGATAAGGAAATAGCCCGGGAACCCCATCTGGTTAATGACATCGAGTTCGGTTTGCAAGCGCTCATCGTAAGGAGGACGTTTTGCTTGACGTTCTGCCTCGTCGGGAAATAAAAATTCTAGTCGTTCTTCTAAACCTTCGCGCGAAACCTTAACGAGGTAGTCACCTTCCGTTAAATCACCTGTGGGAAACGCCGGGAGGAAATATTCACCTAAACGAATGGTGACATTACAACGTTTTGCGATTTCAACGGTGTTTTCCAACGCTTCGGGTAAATCGGCAAACAGTTCGTGCATTTCTTCAGCACTGCGCAAGTACTGTTGTGGTGAGTATTTTTTGGGACGTCGCTTATCACCGAGTTGATAGCCATCATGAATAGCGACTCGAATTTCGTGTGCTTCGAAGTTCTCTTCTTCGAGGAATACCACTTCGTTCGTCGCGACTACCGGCAAATCATGCTCTGCCGCGAGTTGAACCGCACTATGCAGATACGCCTCTTCCTCTGCGCGACCGGTACGAATAAGCTCGAGATAAAATCGCTCAGGAAAGTATTGCTTATAGAACGCCAGGCTCTCTTGCAAAGGTTCCTGATGACCTTTCAACAACGCTCGGCCAATATCCCCTTCGCGCGCGCCCGAGAGCAGAATGATGCCGTCATTATGCTGCGCCAGCCAGGCTTTATCAATCACCGGCTTGCCCTGCACGTGACCGCGCAAATAGGCTTTTGAAATAAGTTGGATAATCTGCTGATATCCATCATTGTTCATTGCCAATGCGGTCAGGCGAAAAATCTCACCTTCGGGGTAGTCACCCCATACCCATAAGTCAGCCCCGATAAGCGGCTTGAGACCTTGGCTGTGAGCTGCGCCATAATATTGCACCAGACCACAAAAGTTCATTTGATCGGTAAGCGCCATAGCGGGCATATTCATGTCCGCCACACGCTGACAAATGGGCTTCACTTTAGTAAGCCCATCCACCATTGAAAAGTCACTGTGAATTCTTAAATGAACAAAAGAAGTATCTGCTGCCATTAAAAACCTAATTGGTAAACTGCATGCTGAATATTAAGCCGATATTCTGCCTTATCGGGCTATTCAAGTACATGCTTAGTGCAGTTTTAAACGGGGTTTAACCGCGTGGTTCAGCTTATCCACAGCAATAACGAGCAGCATCTTCCACCAGCCGTGTAACGCACGTTGATGCATGCGGTAGAGACTCGCATAAGCATAACGCGCCAGCGTGCCCTCGATAGACATCGATAAGCTCTTACTTTGCATTAAGTTCCCTACGGCCGAAAATCGGCTGAGCGATACCAATGAGCCACGGTCTTTGTACTTAAATGCTTTGGGCGCTTTGCCTTTTTGCATGCGACGGATATTTTTATAAAGACAGTCAGCCATTTGATGAGCCGACTGCGCACGCGGTGGGACAAAGCGGTTTTCGTCAATGGCACAGGCGGCACAATCGCCCAATGCATAAATTGAATCGGCACCTTTTGCTTGTAAGAACGAGTCAACTTCGATCTGATTATTTTTCCGCGTTGGCAGACCCAATTCCGTCAAGAAATCAGGTGCTCGAACCCCGGCTGCCCACACCATTAGATCGCCTTTGATACTTTGTCCATCATTAAGTACCAACTGACCTTTTTGGGCTTCCTTGGCGGGGTTACCAAGCAGCACTTTTACTCCGAGTTTATTAAGCTTTTTATGCACCGATTGTGATAAACGCTCGGGCAATGCGGGTAATAAGCGCTTACCTGCTTCAACTAACGTGATATTCAGTCGATCGCGAGTGAGGTGGCCTAAACCGTAGATTGACAGCAGAGACACGGAATGTACTAGTTCAGCAGCAAGTTCAACACCGGTGGCACCGCCGCCTACAATAGCGACGTCTAGGGTGACATCATGACCATCTTCGAGTGCCTGGTTAACACGCAAGAATTCGTTCAAAAGATGATGGTGAAAAGCATCGGCTTGCGCCGTTGAGTCGAGGAAGTAGCAATGTTCAGCGACGCCTGGCGTACCAAAATCAGCAGTGACGCTACCGACGGATAGAATAAGCTTGTCATAATTTAAAGTGCGTGGTGCCAGCACTTCCTCGCCTTCTTCCTCTATCGCCGCTAAAGTAATGGTTTTATTGTCTTTATCAACGGCTTCCAGCGTGCCCACGATAAACCGAAAGCCAGAACGAGCTCCTTGTCCTCGGTAATCAAGTTCTGCGAGTCGCGAGTCAAGCGCACCTGATGCAACCTCATGCAGTAACGGTTTCCAAACGTGCGTGCTATTTCTATCAACTAATAACACTTCTGCCTTACCGGAGCGCCCTAAACTTCTTCCTAATTGGGTCGCCAACTCTAAACCACCTGCACCGCCTCCAACCACGACAATTTTTTCTGTCATTGCTTGTAATATCCCTGCCGATAAATGAAAAAGCCACTGGCGATCATAACGCCAGTGGCTTTTATTTACAGCACTATATTACAGATTTACTAAATGTTTTTAGTCAACTTTTGGTTCCGTCAAACCACGACGCTCAAGCAGGGCTTCAACAGTCGGTTTTTGACCACGCCAATCGATGTACTGCTGCATCGGATCTTTACTGCTACCCTGCGATAAGATATCGCGACGGAATGCTTGACCATTTTCTAGCGTCAAACCACCATTTTGGTTCATATACTTAAATGCATCTGCTGCAAGCACCTCGCTCCACATATAAGCGTAATAGCCAGCAGAGTAGCCGCCTGCAAAGACATGTGCGAAATAGGTCGAACGATAACGCGGTGGCACCGCTTCAACCGCTACACCATTTTCTTCAAGGGCTTTTTGCTCAAACTCGCCCACATCACCAATATCTTCTCCCGCCGGTACTGTGTGATATTCCAGATCGAGCAAGGCCGCCGCAACGTACTCTAAGGTGTCAAAACCTTGGTTGAAATTACGTGCCGCAAGTACTTTATCAAGCAACTCTTGTGGAATCTGCTCGCCGGTCTCATAGTGTTTAGCATAGTGAGCGATTACTTTAGGATTCAAAGTCCAGTCTTCTTGGAACGTAGATGGGAACTCGACATAATCGCGCGGTACGTTAGTACCCGCTTGTGACGGGTATTTCACATCAGAGAACATCCCGTGTAACGCGTGACCCATCTCGTGGAACATCGTGGATACTTCATCAAAGCTCAATAAGGTCGGCTCACCTTCTGGTGCTTTTGTGATGTTCATGTTATTGAGAATAACAGGCTTTTGATTAAGCAGTTCTGATTGGCTGCGGAATGAACTCATCCAAGCACCACCACGCTTGCTCTCGCGCGCATAGTAATCGGCATAGAACAGGCCTAAGCTTGAGCCATCAACATCAAACACTTCATAGACTTCAACGTCAGGATGATAAACTGGAATATCATCACGTTCTTTAAATGTGATGCCAAACAGCTGGTTCATCGCATAGAACACACCATCTTTTAACACACGGTTGAATTCAAAGTATTGTTTAACTTGTTCGCCATCGATTGCGTATTTAGCTTCACGCACTTTCTCGGCGTAGTAGAACCAATCCCACGGCTTCAGTTCGAAGTTTTTACCGTCTGCATCGATAGCTGCTTGAATTTCTTGCGCTTCGCGCTCAACGTTCGATACAACCGCTGGAACCAAGTCACGTAGCATGTCTTGTGCGGCCTCTGGGTTACCTGCCATATTGGTTTCTAAGGTGTAATCTCCCCAGCTATCGTAGCCTAATAAACTCGCCTTCTGAGCACGTAACTCAACGAGTTTCTTAACTAGAGGACGTTGGTCTGTTTTCGTGTTCCCAGTGCCACGGTTAGCTGAAGCTTCCCATACACGCTGGCGTAACTCACGGTTTTCGAGCTCTGCTAGAATCGACTGGCGCGTGGTATTAGTTAATACAATGGCGTACTCACCTTTATGGTCGCGACTCTCAGCAGCACTAGCTAACGAGCGAATACGGCTATCACTCAAACCTGCCAGCTCCGCTTTATCCTTAACGTAGATAACATTTTCTTGTGTCAGGTTCATCAAGTTGTTGCGAAACTCGGTAGTGAGACTTGATAGCTGCTCATTGATATCACGGATTTTTTGTTTATCCGCATCACTGAGTTGTGCACCTGAACGTACAAAGCTTTTGTAAGTATCTTCAAGCAAACGTAAAGAAGCCGTATCTAGACCCAGTGATTCACGCTTGTCATATAAGGTTTTAATGCGTGCAAACAAGTCTGCGTTGAGCGAGATATTATCGCTATGCGCTGACATTTTCGGCGCTAACTTGACTTGCAAATCACGAATTTGATCGTCGCTGTTTGAAGATGAAAGGTTATAAAACACAGCGCTTACACGATTCAGGATCTGGCCTGATTTTTCCATCGCAACGATGGTGTTCTCGAAGGTAGGAGCTTCTGAGTTTGAAGCAATTGCTTCAATCTCTTCCATGTGCTCTTTCATGCCGCGCTCAAATGCAGGTTCGAAATGTTCGAATTTGATCGCATCGAAATCAGGTGCTTGATACTGCAGTGGGCTAGGCTCAAAAAATGGATTTTGTTGAGCAACGTCTTTACTCGCTTGTTCCGCTTGCGCGGTTTCAGCTTGTTGTGAAGTTTGTTGGTTCTGTTGTTCAGCATCGCTACATGCGGCGAGCGATAGCGCTGTACCAATAGCAACGGCTACGAGCGTTTTACGCATAGTTATCTCCTAACTTGTTATTGTGATATTTAATTTCTTTACTTTATGGTTATATTGTAACAGTGGCAAGCGCGTAACGCTCAAACGGCGTTTTTTTTCGACTAGTGCTAGGAAGGCATGAATTACAGGCAAAAAAAAAGCCCCAACGTGGGACTTTAATTTTTGAGAAGTGGCGGAGCGGACGGGACTCGAACCCGCGACCTCCGGCGTGACAGGCCGGCATTCTAACCAACTGAACTACCGCTCCACATTCTCAGAGTGTGCGTGACTTAATGGCGGAGCGGACGGGACTCGAACCCGCGACCTCCGGCGTGACAGGCCGGCATTCTAACCAACTGAACTACCGCTCCACTAAATCACTGTGTTGGGGGTTGCCCCCTCAACGCGGCGTGAATATTACGAGTGACCACCGATTCAGTCAACCCTTTTTTTAAAGATTTTTATATTTTCCCGTTCGTTTGACTGTTAAATGTCCAGATGAGACGTTTTTTAATCATTTTTCTCATGACTATCCGTTGCTGCCGACTTAGTTCGTCTCTTTCGGAACCAAATTGCACTCACTCCGAGTAGTACCAAGATCACATTAATCGCCACAATAATGATTAAATTCACCACCGCTTGCGACTCTTGCTCCTCAATTTGCCGTTGCTTTTCTATCCGCTGCTGTTCTAACGCGGCTCGTTTAGCTGCAAATTGCTCCGCTTTCGTTAAGGTACTCTTGTCAGGACGTTTCGAAATAAAGCTATAGTCATCGATCACTAACTCAAACTCTCGACCTTGCTTATTTGTCGCAAAAATCGTCATATCGATGAGATGGCGGCCAAAATCGAGGTTTGCAATAGGAATATTAACGGTGTTCGCTTCTATTTCCGTTAATGAAAAGTCGCGCTTTTCACCATTAGGAAAATCCACCGTTCCATTAATCGCCATGCTGCTCAATTCAACACGATCGCCATCAATAGTTAAAATTAGTTGATGATCCTGCTCAGCTCGATTCGCTTGCTTAACACTCAAGGTGATTGGACTTGGCTCAACCACTACAGCAGAAGTTTCGTACGAGCGATCATAAAGTGGCGTGGTTAATTCGTACGTTGGCATGTATTCGCCGGGCGGAATAGTTAGTTTGAACCGACTGGTAAACACCCCGTCACCCGCTTGTTCATCATATTCTTTGCCATCATCTGAAAACTGACCCACACGCTTAGGTGCAACGCCAAAATTGTCGAAGCTAGAATTGTTGGTGCTAATAAATAACACATCAAGTAATACCGTCTCATGGAAGCGAGCAGTCTCAACAGGAACGTCCCCGTTGTACAGCGTGCCCTCGACCTTTATTTGTTCATTTTCATAAAGTGGGGAAGGTAACGGTTTTGCTTTAAATTTAATATCTGAGACGATAACCGCTTCATTTTGCTCGTCGACTCGTCCTGCGACTTGCCAAGGTCCAGGCATCGGATCCTTAATGCGGATCATGTCGAAGTTTTCGTTAGTATACCAAGTGACTTGTTCGATAGGATGGCGTGTTTCATACCACTTACTGCCATCGGGTTTTATTAGTATGAGCGGCGCACTGCCGCGCTCTCGGAAGAACAGCAACGTAATCTGTTTGATTTTGTCATCAATTCGAAATCGCTGTCCCTCAATGGGCAAGCGGTTTGCCATCGGATCATTAATTACGTCAAGCTTAGCCGGTGGTTCGCTATTGTTTTGCGCGTTGCCTTGATCCGACTGTGCGAGTAGTTGGCTACTAAAAGTTAATAAAAGTCCCAGTAATACCGTTGTTACGAATCGAGCCACAGGCACGCACCACCTTCAGATTTTACTATCGCTAAGCGCTGTTGATGTTGTTCCTCTTCATCGGCTGTTGCGCGTAAAACCTTTAGCTGTGGACGATTTTTTATTGCTTGATGCGCAATGGCGCCCGGTTCTTGGTTCTCATTGTCTTGATTTTGGCCGTGCAAACTCAACGCTGTTTGCCCGCCCGTCATCGCCAAATAGACATCCGCGAGGATCTCGGCATCGAGCAGAGCGCCATGTAATTCACGAGCAGAATTATCGACATGAAAAGCTTTGCATAATGCGTCCAAACTATTGCGTTGGCCCGGACGCTTTTCACGCGCTAATTGAAGTGAATCGAGTACATCGCAGTAGTCGTATGTCTTGCCGTACATCTTGCCGAGCCGCTTAAACTCAGCGTCCATGTGGCCGACGTCGAACGGCGCATTATGGATTACAAGCTGGCTACCTTTGATGAAATCAATAAATGCATCAACCACTTGTGCAAAAACGGGCTTATCCGCGAGGTATTCGTTCGTAATACCATGCACCGCAATAGCTTCATCCTCAACCACGCGCTCCGGATTAATATAAACGTGAAAGTGGTTTCCCGTCGGCTTTCTATCTATTAACTCAACACACCCGATTTCAATGATACGATGTCCGTCATCGGGATTAATGCCTGTAGTTTCGGTGTCTAAAACGATCTGACGCATAGTGTTTGATTCCTGATATACTCGCGGTTTCAGTTTATTTTACAGTGAGTCGCATGGCTAAAGTACATATTTTTACAGACGGTTCATGCCTGGGCAATCCTGGTCCTGGTGGTTACGGTGTCGTACTCGAGTACGGTCAACATCATAAGGAGCTCAGTGGCGGTTATCAGTGCACGACCAACAACCGTATGGAGCTTCTTGCTTGCATTAAGGGCCTTCAAGTCCTTAACAGAGCCTGCGATGTCATTCTGACCACCGATAGTCAATATGTAAAGCAAGGCATTGAGCAATGGATTCATAACTGGAAACGCAATGGTTGGCGTACATCAAATAAAAAAGCCGTTAAAAATGTCGACTTGTGGCAACAGTTAGACCAAGCCATTGCTGCTCATAAAGTGACATGGGAGTGGGTGAAAGGTCACGCAGGGCATCCGCAAAACGAGCGCTGCGACGAGCTTGCGCGCGCCGCAGCTGAACAAAACCCGACCCAAGTCGATACGGGTTTTAGCACCGAATAACCTCGGTGCTTATTCGACACCCGCAACAACGGGTCTTTTCTCTTCTTGCCATGCGTTCATGCCACCGTCCACGCTATACACTTTCGTGAATCCCATCCGTTGTAAGCTTTCAGCTGCGAGCGCAGAACGTCCGCCTGAACGACAGATTAAGTACAACGGCTTTTCGGCAATACGATCAAGCGCGTCATCATAACCCGCAACATCGGGATGCTGATTAAGCTGCATCTCAAGGACACCACGAGGCATATTAATAGCTTCACGAATATGCCCTTGAGTAAATTCAGCCGGTTCCCGCACATCAATAATTCGCGCGCCGTCCCGCAATGCGTGCTGAAGTTGCTCAGTGGTTACTTCGTTTACGTTGTTTTTTGCCGTCTGACAAAGCTTTTTAGCATCAATTACCATAATTACCTCTCTTCAAAATGCCAATTTGCAGATTGTTTTACTCTCGCCGCAGGTAACGCTTGTGTCAAGCTTAAACGCTCTTTTCTCGATTTGTTGACCTGTGGTTTTATATAACATGATTTTTTTACAACTAACCAGTAACCCGCACTTAACCACGAACAGCGTTGACATAGCCACTCACTGTAGCCACCGAACTCGGCATCCTGCTTTGCAAGAAAATGCCCAATAAAATAGCGTTGCCGCTCCACTCGGAATCCCAGCAACGACAGCCAGTCTTTAACGCGTGCTTGGCTGAAATACCGTCCTTGCCACGGGAATGACCATCGCTGACTGCGCCAGAGCCCGCTCAATATAGCAGGGCTCAACGGGTTAAAGCCCGCTAATATCAGAGTACCGTCATCCGCTAATACACGTAGCGCTTCTCTCAATACTTGGTGTGGATCGGCCGAAAAATCTAATACAAACGGACAAACCAAGGTGTCCACCGATTCATTTTTAATCGGCAACTGAGTATAGTGCGCGCGAACCCCATGACATTTTTCTGCTGGCTTCTGAATTTGACAGATATGTATCGGTCGACCCAGCGTAAAGCCACTGACATCCAGTTGTTGAGCCAAGTTACCAAGCGTAACCGTCGTGCCGTTAAGGCAATGCTTGCGAGAGTCGTCCAGTTGTTGTTGTACACAGGACTGAATCATCTGTCCGTTCGCAAGTTGGTCCCAGTCATCGGGTTCCTGCATTTTCGTACGACGATACGCGGGTTGAATAAACAAGGGCCGACCTTTGTGTTAGGCTAGAGTCTACGCATAATCATAGCGAGGAAACCCAGAGTATGCGAGTACATCCTGTTAAAGCCTTTGATGATAATTATATTTGGTTAATCGAATCCACTCAGGATCGTGTTGTCGTTGTCGACCCGGGTGATGACAAGCCGGTCATTGAATGGTTAAAAGCGAATAAAAAGGACATCGCTGGTTACCTCATTACACACCATCATCATGATCATACGGGTGGGCTTGAAGCACTCAAAGCGCGCTTCCCAGCGACATCTTACGGCCCTGACAATCCCGCTATTAAGGGCATTGACTACGCTGTAATGGAGGGCGATACAGTTCAGATCGCTGGCTTACGGTTTGACGTTTTAGCCACGCCGGGTCACACCCTAGACCATATTAGCTTCTATGGTGACACAGCACTTTTTTGTGGTGACACGCTGTTCTCTGGCGGCTGCGGCCGTATGTTTGAGGGCACCCCCGAGTTGTTCGTTTCGTCACTTGATAAACTGCGTCGCCTACCAGGCGAAACGCGTGTTTTTTGCGCACATGAGTATACGCAAGCGAACTTAACCTTCGCCTCTCTTGTCGAACCCGACAATGCAGTTTTAAAAAGTTACTTAGAAAAAATAAAGCTCATGCGTCAAAACGATCAGATCACATTGCCATCGACGCTCCAATTGGAGCTGGCAATTAATCCGTTTTTACGGTTTGACCAGTCAGCAGTTCGCCAAGCGGCGAGTGATTATGCTGAACAGACACAAAGTTCCTCAGAAGACGTGTTCGGCATCATTAGAGAGTGGAAAGATAACGCGTAGTCACGTAGTATATCCACGTTATAATATAACACTATTAAAGAAGTTAATCATGAATGTACGTTATAACTTTTTAACGAGCTCGTTGCTGTGCGCCTCTTTACTAACATTGTCGGGTTGCCAAATGACGTCTATTTTACATCCAAGTGAAGATGTAAGCGTCAATGAAAAAGCGCTCGAACCAGTGACCGATACGGCTCTCAATCTTGACGAGTTACAACCGGTTCCCGTCGAAGCTAGCTCGACCGAACATGAGAGCAAAGACGCTAAACCTGTGCCAATAGACGACTTATGGCAACGCATTCGCATGAAACTCGCGTTGGATGTACCCGACAATGCTCGAGTGAATTCACAGCGAAATTGGTATGTCAGTCACCCCGAGTATCTTGAACGCGTCGGTAAGCGAGCCGAACCCTTTCTGCACTTAATCGTTGAGGAAATTGATCGGCGCGGGATGCCGATGGAATTTGCCCTACTACCGATTGTTGAAAGTGCATTTGACCCTTTCGCATACAGTCATGGTAGTGCATCGGGTGTTTGGCAATTTATTCCGTCTACGGCGCGCCATTACGGCCTTAAAATTGATTGGTGGTATGATGGCCGCCGTGATGTTTACGCGGCGACTAAAGCAGCACTCGACTACCTCGAAGCACTGCATGATTACTTTGATGGTAATTGGTTACATGCGCTCGCTGCTTATAACTCGGGTGAAGGTCGCGTAGCAGCTGCGATCCGACGCAACAAGCGTAAAGGCGAACCAACTGATTTTTGGCACTTAGATTTGCCGCGAGAAACGCGCGCTTACGTGCCCAAGCTGCTTGCTCTTGCTGATATTTTGGCAAACACAGACAAGTACGGTATCGTTTGGTATCCCATAGAAAACCAGCCGCAACTCAACGTTATTGAGGTACCAGGACAAATCGATCTTGCCCGCGCTGCCGAAATGTCTGAATTACCGCTCGAAACGCTACACCGCTATAATTCAGCTTATAATCGCTGGGCTACGGCTCCCGATGGACCTCATCGTCTGCTGCTACCACAACCGAATGCGAGTATCTTCGAAAACGCCATTAAAAAAACCGATCCTAAAGATTGGCTCAGCTGGAAGCGCCATAAAATTCGTACCGGCGAAAGCCTTCTGACGATAGCTAAAAAGTACAACACCTCTGTTGATGTAATTCAGAGTGTCAACGACATAAACGGAGCCTTGATTCGCGCGGGCGATTACTTGTTAATTCCAGTTGCGACAAAAGACCTTGAACAGTACACCTTATCTTCTAATCAGCGCCGTTTAGCAAAACAAGATAAGCAATATGGTCAGTCAAAGATAAACTATGACGTTCGCTCTGGTGATACGTTATGGGATATTTCTCGCGCATTTAATGTTGGCGTTAGAGAGTTAGCTAGTTGGAACTCGATGGCTCCCGGCGACTATCTGAGACCAGGACAGCAGCTAGTCATTTGGCAAAAAGGCGATAGCTCACCTAAATCGACAGGTATCTTACGCACCATCGTATATCAGGTGCGTAGCGGCGACTCGTTAGCACGCATCGCTAATCGCTTTAATGTTACTATTTCTCAAATTGAGCAATGGAATAATATAAGCCGTAACCGGTACTTGCAGCCTGGACAACATCTCACGCTTAAGGTTGATGTTGTCAACGTCAATTCGTGACATGCTGCGTATTGAGTAAATATCCACACTCGTAGCAGTCAATTTGACCACTTGATCACGTTTTAAAATCGTTCAATACTAGACCTTTAATAAATTCTTAAAGGTCTAGTATTGATGATGCGCTACTTGCTCCAGCTATTACTTATACCCACACTGCTCTGCGCAGCAGTGCCTCATAATGCGGTTGCAGCAGACTGGCGCGTAGAAGGAAAAGGTGAGCTGACCTATCCTTCGGGCCGTAAGGAAGCGATTAACTTTGGTTTTTCTTATACCAAACACTTTGATACCCACATATTTAAAGCCGGCCAATCTCAAATACGAACCGATTCCGTACCGCCCAATTATATTCTTAATGTAATTATTAATGATGAGGGCTTAATTTACGTAGCGGAATTCGCTAATGGCTTTTTCACATCATTCGACCTGTCGATCGGTAGCCACCAGGTCAGTGTTTATACGCGCGGTGAGTTTGAACCGGAAAAGCCCTATCGACATATCGTCATTGAAATAGACGATCGTAGCTATTTAATCGACACGACGCATCCTAATTTGAGATTTGAATTTGATCAGAATGGTATCAGTGATATTAATGGCAGTGGCTTAATTAAAGATTTGCGTTTGCGGAGAAGCGGTTAGTTCTCCGCAAACACACGCTCGGGGTTACTCGTTTCCGTTAATTAGATTAATCAAATCGCGTTCTGTTTTCACCGGAACGCCTAAACTTTCAGCTTTTGCTAACTTCGAACCCGCATTATCACCTGCAAAAACAGCAGATGTTTTTTTCGAAACAGAACCGCTGACTTTCGCACCTAAAGCTTCCAATGCCTTTTTAGCCTCATCACGGGTCATTTCGGTTAATGTGCCGGTTAGTACAAAGGTCTGCCCAGCAAGTTCATCACTCTTAGGTCCAACCGCTTTACCCTCCGGAAAACTAATCCACTCACGTAGTTTAGCCACAACCACCTGATTATGAGGCTCACGGAAGAAAGCAATAATGTGCTTCGCAACCACTTGACCCACATCATCGACCTCTTGCAGCGCCTCTAGGTCTGCCTTTTGTACGTCCTCAAATGTACCAAAATGACGAGCCAAGTTATTTGCGGTAGCCTCCCCTACTTCGCGGATTCCCAACGCATAAATAAAGCGCGGTAATGTCGTTTCGCGCGTATTGGCTATCGCATCCACTAGATTTTGGGCGGACTTCATCCCCATGCGAGGCAAAGAAGCGACGACAGGTGCTTTTAGTTCGTATAGATCTGCAGGCGATTTAACCCAGTCTTTGTCGACCAACTGCTCAACTAATTTATCTCCAAGCCCGTCGACATCCATCGCTTTGCGCGAAGCAAAGTGCTTTATCGCCTCTTTTCGTTGGGCGGCGCAAATGAGTCCACCACTGCATCGCGCAACCGCTTCTCCCTCAATGCGTTCTACCTCAGAATCACAGACCGGACAATGACTTGGAAATTCAATCGCTTGGGCATCTTCAGGACGCTCGCTTTCTAATACGCTGACGACCTGAGGAATGACGTCTCCCGCCCGGCGAATACTCACAGTGTCACCAATCATGACGCCCAAACGAGCAACCTCGTCAGCGTTGTGCAAAGTCGCGTTTGATACAGTTACACCGCCGACTGAAACGGGCTCTAAACGAGCCACTGGGGTAATTGCCCCGGTGCGACCCACCTGAAAATCAACGCCAGTAATACGCGTTAGTTGTTCTTGTGCAGGAAATTTCCGTGCAATCGCCCAGCGTGGCGCTCGCGCAACAAAGCCCAGCTCATTCTGCATACGAATCGAATCAACCTTATAGACAATACCGTCAATTTCGTAACGCAGTCTGTCGCGCTTTTCTAACATGGCTTGATAGTACGTCTCGCACGCCTCAACCGATTCAACTCGTTTTACTTCATCATTAATCGGTAGACCCCAAGCACTTAACTGCTGCAAACGTTCATAGTGCGAGTCAGCCAACTGTTCTTGATCTTGTTCGCTTACCACGCCCAAGCTGTAAGCGTAGAAGTGCAATGGCCGTTTTGCCGTAATTCGAGAGTCGAGCTGACGCAGACTCCCTGCTGCGGCATTACGAGGGTTGGCAAATACTTTCTCATCGCGCTTTCGAGCATTGTCATTAAAGCGTTCAAATGCGTCCGTCATCATGAATACTTCCCCTCGCACCTCTAAACGCTCGGGCGCATCATCACTTAACTGCAGGGGCACGTTCTTTATCGTCTTAACATTGGCTGTTATATCTTCACCCGAATAGCCGTCACCACGAGTCGCAGCTCTCACCAACTGCCCGTTTTCGTATAAAATACTGACAGCCAAACCATCAAGTTTAGGCTCGCAGCAAAACGCCCACGCCACCGAACTATCCACCCGCTGCTGAATTCGCTCAGCGAACGCAGAAAACTCCTCGCTAGAAAACGCATTGTCTAACGACAACATCGGCAACTCATGAGTGACAGAAGTGAACGCATCAAGTGGCTTACTACCTACTTTTTCAGTCGGCGAGTGCTGACTTTTTAACTCCGGATTATTGGCTTCAAGTGTTTGCAGTTCGCGAAATAATTTGTCGTATTCGCTATCCGGTATCGTCGGCTCATCTAGCTCATAATACTCTTTATTGTAGCGTGTTAGCTGTTGCTCTAGCTCACGCATGCGTTGTTCTACAGTCGATGAACGGCTCATATCGTTGTGTATATCTCTTTAAGACGTGGATTCGTATTGGCGTACTTTTTGATGGGCTTGCTGAATCGACTGACGCGTTAGCAGTTGACGAGAACCATCGAGTACTTGCCCCTGTGGAATTTCAGTCGCCAGTTTCTTCGCTGCATTGAGCATCATGTTGAAGGCTTGCTGCCCATCGTAATTGATAGGTAACGTCATAAACAATGCAACACCATCGGTTTCAAATTGTTCTATGTTATCAAGATCAAAGGTACCTGGATTAAACATATTGGCCACAGAGAAGATCAAGGTTCCAGTACCGTTAGTATTTTCGTAGCGATGGAAAATTCCCATTTCACCAAATTTACAGCCTAACTCGGTCATCATTTGCAATAATAGCACACCTTGCACGTTACCTTTTACAAACAACGAGATGACATCCTGCGGCGGTTGAGGTTTTTCTTCGGCTTTCGTTGCAGAAGTAGCTTCAGGTGCCGCTTCGAACGCTGGTTGACGTTCTGTTTCTAGCTCAGGCTCATCCAAGTTTTCATCCTCTGTAGGTTCGGTTTCAGTTTCAGCTTCTTCAACCGGTGCAGGCTCTTCATCTTTATCGACCCGCATCGATGGTAATGGTGTTTCCTCGTCGTCCGTCTCTAAATCAAGATCCATCGACATTTGTGTAGCTTCGTTTGACGTTGTATTGGGTTCATCACGTGTTGCTTTAATCGTTTTTACCGCACCAATACCGTCCGCATCAAAGTCATCATCGGATTGCTGTTGGTGACGCTTTTCAGCGACTTCGCTCTGCGCTTGTTTATAAATACTATTGTTGCGCCGCATCGTCCACAAGCCATGGGCAATAATGCCAGCAATCAGCAATACTCCAATAATACTGAGTGTTATCTGTAAATTGCTCATCTCATACTTCCTTTATTATTATGCTTCGGTCATTGCCACAGCTTGTTCAATATCGACAGCGACGAGTCGTGATACGCCGGCTTCCTGCATCGTCACTCCAGCCAAGTGTGTTGCCATTTCCATAGCCACTTTATTATGACTGATATAGATAAACTGTACTGTTTCAGACATTTCTTTTACTAAACGGCAAAATCGGCCGACGTTGGCATCATCAAGCGGTGCGTCTACCTCATCAAGAAGACAAAACGGCGCCGGATTGAGTCTAAAAATAGCAAAGACTAATGATAAAGCGGTCAACGCTTTTTCTCCACCGCTGAGTAAATGGATCGTACTATTCTTTTTCCCTGGCGGTTGCGCCATGATAGTTACACCGGTTTCAAGCAAATCACTATCTGTAAGCTCGAGGGATGCCGAACCGCCACCAAATACTTTCGGGAACAATGCTTGTAAATCACCGTTTACCGCATCAAATGTCGCTTTAAATCGTTGTCGTGTCTCACGGTCAATTTTTTGTATGGCTGCCTCAAGTGTTTCTAGTGCGGACGATAAATCATCATATTGTTCGTCGAGGTAATCTTTACGTTGTTTTTGCGTTTCGGCTTCTTCAATTGCCGCCAAATTAATAGCACCTAACCGACCGACTTGTTGTGTAGTACGTTCAAGTTGCTGCGAATACGTTTGCTCAAGCTGGCTCATGGTCGCCCCTTCATCCACCGCTTCATGCAAACGTGGCAAGATATCCTTGAGTGTTTTTTGAGTTTGCGAGAGTTGCTCAAGTACACCTTGTGTCCGTTCATCCAGTTTAGCGTACTCAATATCGAGACCTTGCAGTGCCTGCTGAGTGCGATCGATTTTAAGCTGCAATTGAGAACGGCCTTGACTGAGCTCATGAATGTCTAATTCCACCTGCGCGAGCGCATCGCGCGCTTGTTGCAACGCTTCACTGCGTTCCTCGCGCTGTGCTAACAGGTCTTCGAGTCGTGCCTGCTGTGGCTCTTCGCTTTCACCCTTCTGTGCCGCTAATTCACTCAACTCAAAATCAATCGCCTGCAAACGTTGACTTTGTCGTTCGGACATACGTTGAAGCTGAGCGTGTTGTTCTTGTGTACTCGTCAGCTGTAAACGGTGTTGGTCGAGTTGTGTGCGAACACTCTGTGCTTGTTGTTCGCACTCGCGCTGATGTTGTTCGACACTTTCGCGTTGAGATTGATTGAGTTCAATTTGTAGCTGTTCAAACCGCTGCTCTAGCTCGTCCGCGGTGGATTCACACACTGCCGCCTGCTGCTCCGCACTCTCTAATTTAGACTTAATTTGCGCCTCTTTTTCGGCAAGCTGTGACAAGGTGCTTTCAAATCGCTGATGTTGTTGCTGCGCATTCTCTAATTGCTGCTGCGCACGGACCCACTCCTCTCGCAGTGTATTGTGAGCTTGCTCGACTCGGTGTTGAGCCTTTTTAGCTTCATCTAGTTGCTTCGCTAAACGATCGCACGCTTCAGCTGTTTGGTTTATCTTTGTTTCAATCGCGTGCTGGTTTTGCTCTAATTGCGCCAGCTCAGCTTGCTTGTGCAATAACCCCTGCTTGTTATCCTCTCCCGCGCGATGCACCAACCCGGGCAATATAACATCCCCTGCCTTGGTCAATGCCGCGATGGCTTCCGGACACTGCCGTAATAAACGTTGTCCATCGTCTACTGTTTCAGCGATTAAGCAACGTTGAATTAACGGCCAATCACCCACAGAGCCTGATACCACATCAGCCAATCCCGTTACGCCTTGCGGCAAGATCATAGGTTGGTCAGGGCTTGATAGCATGGCTCCCTTCGGGAGCGAATCAGTCAATGCGTTATCTTCGCTCCAGTAACTATTGAGCCACGGCGACAACCAGACCTCCACCGCATCTCGCCACGCCGGTTCAACATCGAGCATTTCCGGCATGCTGCGCAAGTCGTTATCCTGCGCCCATTGTCGGACATACTCATTGACGCTGCCATCCTCGCCTGCAAGCCACTCTCGTAACAGTTCAGCACGCGTTTGCTGACTGTGCTGTTCGCGCTGCAAGCCTTGTAATTGTTCTCGGTGCGCTTGCAAAGCGTGTTGTGCTGCTTCATAAGATTGCGTCGCGGTCGCTAAGTCTGACTCACTCTGATTCAGTTGCGTACGGATATCGGCTAATTTTTCTTGCTGTTCCGCAATACCAATGGCTTGTATTTGTTGAGTCACTTGCACGCGTTGTTCGTCAAGGTCTGTTAAAGCTTCACGACTGTGGCTTTTGGTGTGTTCAGATTGTTGCAAAGCCAATTCATTGCGCTGTCTTTGCTGCTCAACCTCACGCATTTGACGTCGCGTTTGTTCTTCATCATGTTCGACGCGCTGAAGTTGCTCACGGGCTTCGTCGTGGCGTGTTGTAGCCATTTCCAATTGCGCTTCAAGTTGCTCTAAGCCGGGCTCAAGCTCCGCGATTTTCTGCGCCAAGCGTTCGGCACTTTGGCTGTCTTCTGCATCATGTTCGGTCAATTGTTCACGTTCTTGCTTTAACTGCGCAACACGTGCTTCCCGCTGCTGTTCAAGTTGGCGTTGATGCTGCATCGCCTGTTCAATGCGCATGATCTGATGATTACATTCATACACTGCCTGTTGTGCCTGTTCGACTCGCTGTTTAAGCTCCTCAGCGTGTTCACGTAGCGAAATGACGCCTTTTTCATCGCCCGTTTGCTCGGTTTGCCAGCGATCGAGCTCCAAACGATAATGGCTGCGTTGCTCTCGCAATTGGTTTTGCTTTTCGTTTAACTGCCACCAGCGACTACTTAAAAGCAGTGCTCGTAAATCGCGCTCTTGTGCTTTAAGTTCTTTATAGCGCTGCGCGGCGGCGGCTTGACGTTGCAATTTTTGCAATTGCTGACCGAGTTCTTCGCGCACATCGCTGATCCGCTCGAGATTTTCTCGAGTGTGTAACATGCGATTTTCGGTTTCCTTACGGCGCTCTTTGTATTTTGAAATACCTGCCGCTTCCTCGATAAAGATACGAAGCTCTTGCGGTTTCGACTCGATGAGTCGAGAGATCATGCCCTGTTCAATAATCGCATAACTGCGTGGACCCAAGCCGGTACCAAGAAATAAATCCGTGATATCTCGTCGCCGACATTTGCTGTTGTTCAGGAAGTAATTTGACTGACCATCACGCGTCACTTGTCGCTTTACCGAAATCTCATTATAGGAAGCGAACTCGCCTTGAATGCGACCACTGGTATTATCGAAGACCAGCTCAACACTCGCTTGAGAGACAGGCTTCCGCGCTTGCGAACCGTTAAAAATCACGTCGGTCATCGCATCACCGCGCAAGTTTTTAGCGGAGCTCTCGCCCAGGACCCAACGCACCGCATCAATCACGTTTGATTTGCCGCAGCCATTGGGGCCGACAACACACGTCATTTGATCGGGAAAAGGGACTTTGGTGGCATCGACAAACGATTTAAATCCAGCCAGTTTTATATGTTTCAGGCGCATCTTGTTATCGTTATATCCATCGCGCGAGTTCGTTTAAAGATGAGCTAGAAACTCTAGCAGATTCATTTGAGTTTTGTAACAATTTAGCCACTGCAAAACAGGCGTTTTAGCATTATCCTATAACTATACATCAACTCAACAAAGGTTACTCAATGCAAAAAGCAGTGTTCAGCGATTCGGGCTTCGCCTATTTGCTTCGTGGGTTTCAATTAATGACCACCAAAGGTCTTAAACGCTTCGTGCTGGGTCCAATCTTGATTAACTTCGTGTTATTTGCGGCCGCGTTTAGTTGGCTCATGAGTCGCACCAGTGATTGGATTGATCAGTTAATGGCGTGGCTCCCAAGCTACTTCCAGTGGCTAGAGTATCTTATTTGGCCACTGACTGTTCTTTTTATACTGGGCTTATTTGCGTTTATTTTTACCGCTATTACGAATATCATCGCCGCGCCTTTTAATGGCCTACTCGCCGAAAAGGTTGAACAATATGAGTCCGGTCAGCCATTAGGGGACGATGGCGTGATGGGATTAGTTAAGGATATTCCACGCACGGTTGGTCGTGAGTTCCAAAAACTCGCCTACTATCTGCCACGCGCCATTGGATTCTTTTTACTCTCACTGTTTGTACCGGTCATCGGTCAGGTCATCTGGTTTTTATGGGTATGCTGGATGCTTGCAATTCAGTATATGGATTATGCGTTTGACAATCATAAGCTCGATTTTGGTCGCATGCGCTTTGAGTTGCGTGCACAAAAGTTCCGTTCTCTGAGCTTTGGCATGGCGATCACAATCATTACCATGTTGCCGTTTATCAACTTGATCATCATGCCTGTCGCAATTGCTGGAGCGACGTCCATGTGGGTCGATCACTACCGGGTTAAAGCGTTAAATTCAGACGTGTGATAGCACGTTTTGCGTCTGTTTTGCAGATTGCGGCTTCGCCAAAATAGCTAACACGTTATTACGGAGTCGCAATCTATGAACAGCAACACTTTATATGCATATCTGTACCTGCCCGAAAACAATATCATGCTAATAAGCACATCACTGTCCTCACTATCAACGCGTAAAAGTCGGGCGAAAATTGCCGATGCGCAAAAATGGCTACGTCAATTCGAGGTCACTGACCAACAGCGTTTCAAATGCGCTATTGAGTTGCTTAAAAACAGCTCAACTCCTCATGGAATATGTTTGCGCTTGCAATTAAATGGCTTACAACACGTCTTAATGCCCGTCGTTTTGCAGCGCCAATTATGGATTTGTGGGCAGGTCAGTATTAATCATCCCCGTCCGCCTCACTTTCAACGGATTTGTGCAGCGTCGTTGCACTGAGTTGTTTGCTTGTTTGCACCCCCATCGTACGAAACTTTTCAACCCGAGTGAGTAGGTTGCCACGCCCTTGACTGAGCTTTTTCATCGCATCTTGATAGCGTTGTTCAAGGGTTTGAATTCCTGCTCCTATCTTGTCTAAATCCTCAACAAAGCCAACGAATTTATCGTATAGCTTACCAGCCTCCGCAGCGATATGCTGAGCGTTTTGGTTTTGGTGTTCGTACTGCCAGATATTGTGAATAGTACGTAAAGCAACGAGTAAATTAGTTGGACTCACCAACATAATTTGTTCATCAAGCGCCAGCTTAATTAATTCAGGATCTTTGTCCACGGCAAGCAAAAATGCTGGCTCAATCGGCACGAATAGCAATACATAATCGAGCGTTTTGATACCTTGTAGCTGCTGATAATTTTTTTTGCCCAATTGCTTAATATGCTGTCTTAGGGACTGAACGTGTTCATTAAGCGCGCTCTTACGTACCGCTTCATCATCACTATTAAAATAGCGCTCATAAGCCGATAAACTGACCTTTGAGTCAATGACCACATCGCGCTCATTGGGTAAGTGAACGATGACATCAGGGCGAAACCGTTTGCCGTCATCATCAGCCAATGATGACTGCGTATCGTACTCGTGACCTTCCCTTAATCCTGACTGCTGAAGAATACGTTCAAGTACCACCTCACCCCAGTTACCTTGATGTTTATTATCACCTTTTAGAGCTCGCGTTAACGCATCGGCCTCTTGCGCCATTTGTTGATTCAAGGTCTTGAGCGACAATAATTCACTGCGTAATGCGGCTCGTTCTTTAGTTTCATCGCTATGCTGTTGTTGCACCTGCTGTTTAAAGCTTTCTAGCTGCTGCTTAAAAGGCGCTAAAGTCGCTTGTAAACTTTGCTGGTGCTGTTGCTGCATTTGATTAGAACGTTGTTCGAATATACGGTTCGCGAGGTTCTCAAACTGCTGCGACATACGTTGCTCAGCCGCTTCGAGTGTGCGTAACTTATCCTCGCTCGCACGACGCTCTTGTGCAGCGGTCGCTCTTAAGGTTTGCCATTGCGACTCGGTATAGTGTAGGCGTTCGCGAAGTTGCTCAAGTTGCTCTACCTGATTATCCACCGTCTGCTGCAATGACTCAACACGCCTCGCATGGGTGCGCCAGAGTACAGCAAATGTGACACTGGTTAAGGTGGCTACAAACAAAAGCACCACCCAAATGGTGGTGCTCATAGTCATCATGTCGTTCAACACGATTTATGCTCCTAGCTTTTCATCAAGCTCTGCAATTTTAACCTTCCAAATCGCAGGACCCTGCTCGTGCGCATTGTGACCGTCACTATCGACCGCCACTGTCACAGGCATATCCTCGACTTCAAATTCATAGATAGCTTCCATACCTAAATCTTCAAAGCCTACAACACGCGCTTTCTTGATCGCTTTAGCCACCAAGTATGCAGCACCACCGACAGCCATAAGATAAACCGCTTTATGCTTGCGTATACTTTCAACCGCTTCGGGACCACGCTCCGCTTTACCGATCATTCCAATAATACCGGCCTCTTCGAGCATCATATCGGTGAACTTATCCATTCGAGTTGATGTCGTTGGACCGGCCGGACCGACAACCTCTTCACCAACAGGGTCAACGGGACCAACGTAGTAAATAAAGCGATTGTTAAAGTCGACGGGCAGTTCTTCGCCATTAGCCAGCATCTCTTTAATGCGCTTATGAGCAGCATCACGTCCGGTCAAGAGTTTACCCGACAACAAGACCGTCTCCCCCATTTTCCACTCTTGGATGTCTTCCTTTGTGACCTCATCCAAATTCACACGGCGCGCATCATCACCCAGTTCGAACGTCACTTGCGGCCAGTCTTCTAATTTTGGTGGCGTTAAGTCCGCAGGACCCGAGCCATCAAGCGTAAAGTGCGCATGACGTGTGGCAGCACAGTTTGGAATTAAAGTGACAGGTTTGGATGCGGCGTGAGTTGGCAGTGATTTGATTTTCACATCCAATACTGTGGTCACACCACCCAAACCCTGTGCGCCAATACCCAATGCGTTAACTCGATTAAAAATCTCTAAACGTAGCTCTTCCTCAGCGTTCTGTGGACCACGTTCGATAAGCTCATGGATATCTACCGGATCCATCAGTGACTCTTTTGCTAGCACCGCTGATTTCTCCGCGGTACCGCCGACGCCGATACCCAGCATCCCCGGTGGACACCAACCCGCGCCTAGCTTTGGTAAGGTTTCAACAACCCAATCCGCAATCGAATCGCTCGGATTAAGCATCGCCATTTTCGACTTATTCTCTGAACCGCCACCTTTGGCTGCAATCATCACTTCGATTTTATCACCTGGCACCATATCTAAGTGCACTACCGCAGGCGTGTTGTCACCTGTATTTTTGCGCGTACCGGCGGGATCGGCAACGATGGATGCACGTAACGGGTTTTCAGGATTCGTGTAAGCACGGCGAGTTCCCTCATCAACCATTTGCTGCACGGTCATATCGGTCTTATCCCATTGAACACCCATTCCGACTTTGACAAAACAGGTCACGATACCGGTATCTTGGCAAATCGGGCGGTGCCCTTGCGCAGACATACGCGAGTTCGTCAGCACTTGCGCGATGGCGTTTTTCGCCGCCTCACTCTTCTCACGCTGATACGCTTCATCAAGCGCTTGAATAAAGTCGATAGGATGGTAATAGGAAATGTACTGCAATGAGTCTGCAATACTGTCGATAAAATCACTTTGACGAATGATGGCCATTCACTGCACCTCAGCTTAGCTATGATATTAATACCGCCGCAAACAGGCATTTACACGGCAGAATAGTGCCGTTCATAATAGCGTTTTCAAATCGCCATGACTAGAGATGATTGGGTTAATGCCTATGGTATACTGCGTCTAAAACGACGATAAGCCGTAAACTTTTGGGGTAAACGACACTGTGCAACTGACACTTCGTGAACTAATTGATCATCGGGTCCCAAGCCAATCTTCTCGAGCAGAGGACTGGGACTTTTGGGTACAACAACGCTTTGCTTCGATACAGCACCAAGAGTATAGTCTTTGGCTAGATTCCGCTGCTTTTGACCACCCCAATAGTCGTTATCATATTCTCCTCAAGCAGCCCGAGTACGTCTTAACAGCACGAGGTCAGGCTACAACGTTAACTCGAACATCTGAGCAGAGCCCTTTGGAGCTGAGCTGCTCGGCAGACAACTTTATTTCTGCCGCCAGTCAAATTCATGATCAGTTGGGTAGGCAAATACAACTTGATGGCGACGCCGATAGACTCCCCTTTTGCGGAGGTCTTGCTGGTTTGATGGGTTACGACCTTGGCCGTCAATTAGAACGGCTGCCTGACGTTAATCCAGATGAGTATGAGACTAACGATGCTGTATTTGGTATTTATCTCAATGCCCTAATCATCGATAAGCTGGAAAAACGCGTGTTTCTTCTAGCCCCTGCAAACACCTTTAATGAACGCCAATCGCAATGGTTAGAGCAGTCAGCGTGCTCAACTGAGCCATTTAAGCTGACCAGCGAATGGCAAAGCAATATGTCTGCCGACGATTACCTCAGCCGGTTTAATGCAGTGAAAAACTATCTTGCGGCCGGAGACTGTTATCAGATTAATCTCGCACAACGCTTCAGCGCTCATTACCAAGGTGCGGAGTGGCTCGCCTACCTTAAATTGAGAGCAAGCAACCGCGCACCATTCAGTGCATTCATGCGCTTACCGACAAGCTGTTTACTGAGTGTGTCGCCTGAGCGATTTATTTCTGTTTCAGCACAAGGTCAAGTCGAGACTAAGCCCATCAAAGGTACGCGTCCACGGAGTCATTTAGCAGAGCAAGATGAAGCCAATCGCTTAGCGCTGATTAACGCTGAAAAAGATCGTGCTGAAAATCTGATGATTGTCGACCTACTGCGAAATGACCTGAGTAAACATTGCCAACCTCATTCAGTCGATGTGCCAAAGTTGTTTGCCGTCGAGAGCTTTCCTGCCGTCCATCACCTAGTCTCTACCGTGGTCGGTCAGTTAAACCCGCACAGCGACACCTTCCATTTATGGGGCGGCGCTTTTCCAGGGGGCTCGATCACCGGCGCACCCAAAGTTCGCGCAATGGAGATCATCGAAGAGCTTGAACCTAATCGTCGAAATGCGTATTGCGGCTCCATTGGATTCGTATCAGTAAACGGTAACAGCGATAGCAGTATTACCATTCGGACCTTAGTTGCTGAACGCGGGATCATACATTGCTGGGCGGGCGGCGGGCTCGTGTACGATTCGAAGGGAGAGGAAGAGTACCAAGAAACATTTGATAAAGTTGCGCGCATTTTGCCAACGTTGGAGACGACCGATGATTAAAACGCGCGCCGAATTCTTGCGTCGCTTCAACTTACAACCGTCCCCTAAGATCGAGCGTCGAGTAGATAGCGTGCTGAAGCAAAAGCTACGTCCTGCTGCTGTGATGATTGTATTAGTTGAACGACCTCATGGCTTATCGTTGCTACTCACGCAGCGTGCCAAAACGTTACGTAAACACGCCGGCCAGATTAGTTTCCCCGGTGGACGTTTCGATCAGTCGGATCGCAACTTACTCGAAACGGCACTACGCGAAACTGAAGAGGAAATTGGTTTAAGTCGGAGTGACATCGAAGTTATTGGTCGTTTACAAGATTATCCGGTACTGAGTTATTACAATATTCGTCCTTTCATCGGGTTTGCTCGCATCCACCACGAGCTCAAGCGGCAACCCAGTGAAGTCGCCGAAATATTTGAGGTGCCCTTAGCCGATGTCCTCGATCCCTATAATCATTACGCCTATCGCATTCGTAAGTTTATCTACGACCGTGTCTACTTTATTCCATGGCAGCATCGCAATATTTGGGGCGCCACAGCCGGTATTTTGCGTGAACTTGCTGAACATTTGCAGCCCGAACTTAAACAACAGGTAAGTCCACTCAATTAGCGATTAAATGCCCGAGGTGGGCTATACTTCTCATTTCTATATTATTCCGCAATTTTACTTGCCAGACCGGGTGGCAAGCATGCGACAATAGATGCAATTTCTCGAATTAACCAATGGGTCAGATGTATGATCAGTGTTTTTGATATCTATAAAATAGGAATCGGTCCATCGAGCTCTCACACGGTAGGGCCGATGAAAGCTGCCTATTATTTTTTAGAAGCAGCCAAGGAAAAAGGCGTTCTTGCTGACGCTGACGGTATTGAAGTTGAGCTATTTGGCTCGTTAGGCCAAACCGGTAAAGGCCATGGTACAGGTAAAGCCGTCATCTTAGGCTTAGCAGGTGAGCTGCCCGAGACTGTGGATACCGATAATGTCGAAAACTTTCTCGCGCAGACCCGAGATACGGAAAAGCTGGTGCTACTGAAAGAGAAAGAAGTCGACTTTCCAAAAGAAGGCGCCATCGTTTTCCATCGTCGTAAAACCATGCCTAAGCATGCGAATGCAATGGAGCTCAGACTCCTCAAACAAGGTGAGGTTATTTACAAAGATCTTTACTACTCGATCGGTGGCGGGTTCATCGTACGTGACGAAGACTTTGACGAGACGCTTGAAGAGGCGATTGAGCAGTCGGATAAGCCAATCCCCTACCCGTTCGATACTGCGGCTGAATTACTTCAACATACTAAAGATACCGGTATGCGCATCAGCTCGCTGATGATGGCCAATGAGAAAGTATTTAGAACAGAAGACGAGATTCGTTCGGGTCTAATGAAAATTTGGCGCACGATGCAACAAAGCATCGAGAACGGTATTAACACCGAGGGTATTCTACCAGGCGGCTTAAAAGTGAGACGTCGGGCCTCTTGTTTGTATCAACGTTTGAAAAAAGAGAAATCAACCGAACCCATGCAGTTTATGGATTGGGTAGATCTATTTGCGCTGGCGGTAAACGAGGAAAATGCGGCAGGTGGTCGTATTGTAACAGCCCCGACCAATGGCGCTGCGGGTATTGTGCCCGCCGTGATGAGCTACGCCGATAAGTTCATCGAAACCCTAGATGAAGATTCTGTCGTTCGATTTTTGTTGACATCAGCTGCGATTGGCATTTTATACAAGAAAAACGCCTCGATCTCGGGTGCCGAAGTCGGCTGCCAAGGTGAAGTCGGAGTCGCCTGTTCAATGGCTGCCGCAGGTCTTGCAGAATACATGGGGGGCTCTGCCCTAACCGTCGAAAATGCTGCGGAAATTGGCATGGAGCATAATTTAGGACTGACCTGTGACCCTGTTGGAGGTTTAGTGCAAGTGCCGTGCATCGAACGCAATGCGATGGGCGCGATTAAAGCAATCAATGCTGCTCGTCTTGCAATGCGCGGTACCGGTGATCACAAGGTCTCGCTCGATAAAGTCATCAAGACTATGTGGGAAACGGGCAACGACATGAAAACGAAGTATAAAGAAACTGCTCGTGGTGGCTTAGCGGTTAACATCATCGAATGCTAACCGCGCTGGCTATCGAGTTACCGGCTTATAAGGTCGGTAACTCGATATCCGAAAATAACTTCTCAATTTCCTCATGACTGCGTAACTGCATTGCTTCCTCAACCCTTGATTTGGTCAAATGCGGCGCAAAGTTCTCAATAAAGTCAAACATATAAGTCCGCAAAAACGATCCTCGGCGGAACCCAATCTTGGTTGTGCTCGGCTCAAATAAATGAGCTGCTGGTAACGCGACGAGATCAGTATCTTCTTCAGCGTCATACGCCATAGTCGCCACCACACCAATACCGATTCCCATGCGTACGTACGTTTTTATCACATCAGCATCTGTGGCAGTGAAAACAATCTGTGGCTCTTCTCCTGCCGCATTAAATGCTTTATCAAGCTCTGAACGGCCAGTAAACCCATGCACGTAAGTCACGATAGGATGCTGCGCAATATCTTGAATTGACAACTTATCAATCTGAACCAGCGGGTGGTCTTTGGGCACGATGATGGAGCGATTCCAATGATAACAAGGCAACATGATCAAATCTTGATAGAGATGCAGTGCTTCGGTTGCGATGGCAAAATCGGCTTTTCCTTTAGCCGCTGCTTCACTGATTTGAGTAGGTGAGCCTTGGTGCATATGCAATGATACTTTCGGATATTGCTCAATAAACCGCTTAATAACCTTAGGCAGTGCATACCGGGCTTGGGTATGCGTCGTCGCAATATTTAATTTACCGCAATCAGGTTGCGTATGTTCAGCGGCCACCGCTTTGATTGCCTGCACTTGCTCGAGCACCTGCTGAGCAATATGTATCACCTCTTGACCTGCGGGCGTCACATGGGTCAGGTGTTTACCGGTGCGGCCAAAAATCTGTACGCCTAATTCATCCTCAAGCATTCTTACTTGCTTACTGATACCTGGCTGTGAGGTAAACAGACTTTCCGCCGTCGATGAGACATTCAGATTGTGATTGAGAACTTCGACAATATAACGTAATTGCTGTAACTTCATATAAGCAGACCTTATTTGCTGCCGTTTAATATGAAAAAATCATATATTAAATTTGAATCCTATGCCAAATGCATTCTGCAATAATCGATAGAGGCTAACATGTCTAAACCGTCCATTGATTTTTCCACGCTGCTAGCCGTTTCCGTGCATGACATGAAAAACTCATTAGGACTACTTGTACAACAACTGCAAGATATCTCCTACAAGGTGAACGATGCAGCGACACAGAACGAATTGGCGCATATGCATTACGAGGCACAACGCATCAATACCAATCTCGTTCACTTACTGGCTTTGTATCGTCAGCAAGATGCTTGGCATATCGAAAGCGAACAAGTCTACGTAGACGAAATTATTGAAGAACTGGTCATGAATAATCGTTTTTATAGCCAACACAAAGCAATCGAGGTCGACGTTAAATTACCTGAGGATATTTACTTTTATGGCGATCGAAGCTTGATTACGCAGGTTCTGAATGATGTTGTCATTAATGCTATGCGCTACACCGCCGATAAGCTTATTATAAAGGCGCAGCGTGTTGCAGAACGTGGCTGTTCTATTACGATAGAGGACAATGGTCCGGGATACCCGGAATCTTTGCTAGTACTGAACGAACTATCGGCACGTTATTTAGACATGGAAGGAAGTCGCACAGGACTCGGACTCTATTTCGCTAGGCTTATCGCCCAGGCACACGAGTACAAAGGACAGCAAGGATATATTAAACTAGAAAACTCTAGCTCGTTAGGCGGCAGCCGTTTTACCTTACACCTGCCC
Organism: Idiomarina sp. T82-3; assembly: GCF_001577655.1. Lineage (NCBI taxonomy): Bacteria > Pseudomonadati > Pseudomonadota > Gammaproteobacteria > Alteromonadales > Idiomarinaceae > Idiomarina > Idiomarina sp. T82-3. Next base: position 46,374 of record NZ_LSBQ01000022.1, read on the forward strand.
TAGCAGTATTAAATGGTAGCGACAGACTCAAATTATGGTTTACACAATAATAATATCGTTGATCATTCTACTCGTACTGATGGCCATTATGATCAGTGCTGTACAGCAGTATCGACAAAAACAAAATTTAGAACGCAGACAGCGTTATGCCAAGTTTCGCGCAATACTTGATCAGGTTGAAGATCTCATCAACATCACGGGTTATTTCCCGGTTGGGCGTTCCGTCTATGCGCTATTGAATTCGCGCGCCAAAGATTTACTCGTCAACATGAACGAAGTCATGCCGTCCGATGCTTTGAAAGACCGTATCCACGAATACGAAAACCGCATACAGGGTCTTGATGTTAATGACACATCGGTCATCTCTGATGATTTTGAATTGCCGCACAATGACAAGCAAATTATTGCCATGATCAATGCGCTTAAGCGCCTAAGAAGCGCATTACGCAGTGAACACGCAAAAGGCCGTGTTGACACACAAGTGTATAATATTGAGGATCAGCGCCTACAAAAGCTGCAATTAAAAATCAGTGTCGAGACGCTAATCAAGCGTGGTGAGAATGCTTATAATAGCAGTATGCTCGGTTCCGCACGGCAATATTACGAGAAGGCACTACGCACCATAGATGAGCATACTTACAGCGATGAGTACACTGAGCACCGCCACCAGCAAATTGAGGCGTCACTAGAACAAATCACCAACGAGTTGCGCGTCACCAATAAAAATGATGCTCGCAAACGAAAAAGCGACGAGCTCGAGGAATTATTTCAACCCAAGAAAAAGTGGTAATTCAGTATGTCAGATTGGAAAGACCAATTGTCACAAATGGTTTATAGCACCGATCAAGGCCGCATTAGTCCGGAGCCAGAAGCAGAAGAAGTGCCCGAAGGTGATGGAATTGTGCGTTTGCGACGCGAAACCAAAGGACGTAAGGGCAAGGGTGTCACACTGGTGACGGGTTTAGCTTTACCGCAGAATGAACTCAAACAAATGGCAAAAAAGCTAAAGCAACAGTGTGGCGTTGGTGGCTCAGTGAAAGAGTACGTTATTGAGCTTCAGGGTGACCAGCGTGATATCATTGAAAAATGGCTGACTAAACAAGGTTACCGTGTTAAACAAGCGGGCGGCTGAGCGAGTAGCTAACGTAAAGCAGCGTGCCGCCGTCACGCCACTCAACTTTGTCGGCGACTTGATTAATAAGGTTAATCCCGCGACCATAAGTGTCATCGTTTTCAATCGTTGTCGACCTATCACAGCGACCATCAAAACGATGTTCGCTGTTTGACGACAACGTAAAGGCAAGCCTATTTAAGTTGGGCTCATAATTGATGTCAAAATAAATTTCTAGCCCCTGTAACTGCTCAATACGTGACTGTCGCTCTTCGTAGTATCTCTCAAAGCCTTCTTCGTGTTTTAACTCAGACTGCATCCCTAAGACTGAGTGTTCCAGTAAATTGTTGAAGCTTTCAGCAAACAATAAGTAAAGCGATGTTTTATGAGGCTGTAAAGCATCGAGTTTAGCGAGCGAATCCACCATACTTTGCATGGGGTCGCGATCACGGACATCGTACTCGGTCAGCGTGACGCGAAGAGAAAACGGCAGGTGGTACCCCTTTATTGATCTTGCTTGAGGCTCTAGACCCGTTGGCTGACATTGGAGACAGACCAAAGATAAGTCATCGTTCAGTGATGCGTTGCCTGTGAAGTCGTCTATACGTTGCACGATGGCATTAAATTGAACTTCCGAGCAGTCGCTATCCAGCATTTCGGTAACCCAGTTCGCAAATCGCTCTTCACCTATCATTTGGTTCTTGTGATTGCAGGCCTCCACTACGCCATCACTGAACATGACCAATCGCTGACCGGGGCTTAGGAAATAATGTTCTAACTGACTATTAAACTCGCTGCGAGAAAGGATACCCAGTGCCATATGCTGGGGTTTAATACGATGCGCCAAGCGCCCTTGCGCATCAAGAAGAAGTGCGTCCGGCATGCCACCATTCCAGCAACTTATTCGGTCACCATTTGCCGACATTTCTACCACTATAGCTGCGCAAAACATATCGTCCGGCAACACTTTGTAGAGTCGATTATTAAATTCGGTCGCCATATCGCCAACCGATAGGCCACGTTCAGCCATGCTAAAAAATGCCTGAGCAACGGGTAACGCGCCGGTGGCCGGCGCTAAACCATGGCCAGTAAAGTCGCCCAAGAAGATATAATAGTTTCCAAACGGACCCTTACGTCCTAAACACACATCGCCGTTAAAATCACTGGTGGCACGCAGATAACTTTTAACGAACGAATAATTGAGTTGATTATCCGCCAGTGCGTTTTCAAGCATGTGTTGTACCACATTTTGCTCGCGCTCCATTCGCGCTGTGTGCCATGCTAACGCGCGGTTCTTCTCAACAATGGAATAACTTAGCTCTCGCACCCGTGCATGGGCATTCACTTTAGCTTGAAGCACTACAGGCTCAAACGGGATACTTAAAAAGTCATCACCGCCCACTTTTAGGCACTCTAAAAGCGTATCTTGGGAATCTAGAGCGGTGAGAAAAATGATCGGCAAGTGCACGCTACCAGACATGGCTTTGAGCCTCGGGGCTGTTTCAAAGCCGTCCATCTCTGGCATCATCACGTCAAGCAATATAAGTTGAGGCTGAACCTGCTCAAATAAGCCTAACGCCTCACGACCATTGCTAGCACATACCACTTCATGTCCGAACGACGTCAACAACCCCGTCAACATGATTTGGTTCGCCTTTTGGTCGTCGACAACAAGGATCTTCATTACGCAATCGTAAACATTTTCTCGAAACGTGAAATATCTAAAATGCGTTTTACTTCTGGCCGAGCATTGATTAGGTGTATTCCTTTGACCGTCGAACCAAGCGACTTTCTCATATTCAGGAGCATACCTAGTGCAGAGCTATCCAAGTACTCCGTTTCTCGCAAATCAATAATAACCAAAGGCTCGCTATCGCCAATATGACTATAGGCCTGTCTAAACTCTTGCACCAAACCAAAGTCGAATTTACCCTTTATAGTGATAATCAACTGCTTTTGGTCCGCTGAAAACTCACGAGTGACGCTCATAACTTCCCCTTTTTAATTATTATTGCTCCTAGCATAACGTTTTTTAATTGAGTTTGCCGACTAAATCAAATACTCTTTTTAAAAATCTTAATAATAAATAAGTATGTCTCTTTCAATTAACGAACTTCGCATCCTTCTAGTCGAACCATCAGATGTCCAGAGAAAAGTTATCGGTCAGCACTTAATGCAAGCTCAATTAACGGAAACTCGAGGGGCGTCAACCATCGCAGAAGCAAAAACGTTAATTCGTGAATGGCAGCCTGA
>NZ_LSBQ01000005.1:0-155717 GCF_001577655.1 Idiomarina sp. T82-3
TCCCAGGAAAACACTGGGCTTTATTCAGCCAGACATAATTTTTAAAGAGCAATTGCAACACGCTAAGAGCGAGTGTTGCAGTTATTAGTTGAATCTAGGAATTGGATTGTAGGTTGCATGGATCCAAATTCGTGAACCATCTTTTGTTACCCGTTGGTAATCCGCTGTTTGATATTTGCCGTCTCTTAAACGCTGCCAAAAACTTTCGTACTCTGAACTTCGGCTATGTTCGGGAGGAACAAATATACGATGATGCTCACCAATAATTTCATCGGCGTTATAACCCATGAGGGTGAGGAAATTACTATTGGCTGATAAAATAGTACCATCGAGTGAGAATTCTATGACCGCTTGAGCACGGTTTATGGCCTTAATCTGAGCTTGGTATTCAGCCCGTTGGGCTACTTTCTCAGTTATATCGGACGCAAACTTTATTATTTTTTTAACTCTTCCATGTTTAAAAATCGGCGTATAAGAGGCATGTATCCAAATCTCTTCTCCTGCTTGAGTGATGCGGCAAAACTCACCCATTTGGACTTCGCCTTCGCGAAGTTTTTGCCAGAACAATTTATAGCGTTGGCTTGCTGCTTCACTATCCTCCACAAATAAGCGGTGGTGGCGTCCTTTTATTTCGCTTAGCGAATAGCCCATTAGCGAGAGAAAATTATCGTTAGCGGTTTCGATTTTACCGTCTAAATCAAATTGTATAACTGCTTGAGATTGGTGAATGGCTGCAATGACATCATTTGCGTCATCGTTGAACAATTTAAACATAACTCCTCCATGAGGCGGACATGCCTATGAGGTATTATCGAACAAATTGTTAAAAAGTTAAGAGATTAAACACTCAATATTTCGAATGTTTAATCTCTAAAAAAGTTTACTGTCCTTGCAAACGTTTGCCATAAGAAATCGCATAGGCGGGCGAGCGTATTTGAAGCACCGGATCTTGACTGGTAGAGATACCGTCAGTGACCTGATTCGGGTCAAAATTGATCGGTGTACATGATTCTCCACCGGACTCGGTTATTTTCAGTGTACCGACATTGATGGTTTCTCTATCTTTTGGCCAAACTTGTGACGGGTCATTAATTGGATCACCCTGTTCAGCAAGTTGCCAGTGCCATTCGTATTCGACCGGTCCGTCCTTGAGGCGCTCACTGAGTCGCTTGGCAAGGAAAGACTTGGGTAAATTTTTCTGCTCTTGCTCTGTAAGTAGCGTTTCGCCTGCCTTAGGCACTAATGTCCATCGAAATGCCTGCAATTCGCCGTTAGTCAACGTGGTATAGAATGTGTGAATACCAAAATAGTTAGCCGATGTGTATTCTGCTGCCGGTTGATGCGACTGTAACCATTCTCCCTGACGTGCGGCTTCTGGATTGGCTTCGAGATAGGCTTGACGATCTTCTTTAGTCGCCTCGCCCTGGGCAATAGCGTAGTTAATACGTAAAAGACCGAGGAATTGTTCTGGATTTTTTCCAGCAAACATAGGCGTGGTTAATCCAGCAATTTTGTGTTGCCTGTTGTTGTTTAAATCAAACACCACTGCCATGCCGCGCGGTGCGTTTGCCGCCTCATCTGCATTTGGATTACCTCCGCCCATGGAAAAGCGCAACGTAATCGGCGCTTGATCGCTGAATAAGGGGGTATCAAAGCGCGCTTGTGCGGTTGCGGAGGGTTCAAATGAGCCAAGTGCGCAAACACCTTTGGCGTGACCTTTACGTACGCCAGGATGTTCGCCACTCAGTTGTTTGAATACTTCTATAAAATCATTTGCAGTAGCCGATTGAGGCGCTTGAATAGAAGCTTGTTGTGCTGCAGCACTGAACGATAAAGCTGAAATTAGGGCAATGTAAGTGGTTGTGGTTTGCATAGTTTACTCCCAATAAATACCGAGTTTTATTACGCGTATGGACGCAATACGGATTGCGCCATGTTTAGAAGAGTTGCCAATGAGTTAAGATTTATTAAACTCATTTAGTTTAGAAAAATAGTAAGCTAACTTATAATAACCTTAGTTACTAATTGGGGAGGCGTTATGGAACACCCTGACAGAGAGTTGATGTTCTTGCTTGCGGACGTGGCACGCATGGCTAAATGGGACTTCGATGCGCGCGCTAAATCACTCGGTTTAACGCGCGCTCAGTGGTCAATTCTGGCACGTCTTGTCCGCTGCCAAGGTATTCAACAGTCGCGGTTAGCTGAGCTACTTGAGCTCAAAGCGATCACGATTGCACGCCATATCGATCGACTGGAGCAGGGCGGTTGGGTTGAGCGTAAACCAGATCCGGATGATAGACGGGTTTGGCGGCTGTTTTTAACCGAGCAAGCAGAACCGGTGTTGAATCAGTTGCGGGAGCTCGGAGCGCAAACGCGCGCTAAAACCCTCGCTGGGATCTCTGAGGCGACCCGCCATGAAATTCTCAATGCACTGAAATCCATGAAACACAATTTAACCGAAAGCTGAAGGACGCTCTTTACTATGAACACGCGGTATAACAATCCGATTCGAATGTCGGGCGCTGTTAAGTTACGGATGATTTTATTGGTGCTAGTACCTTTAATTGTCGTATTGGTAACGGGTGGGATCTACCTCACCGGTGGTCGGTTTGTAGAAACTGAAAATGCCTACGTGCAAAATGATAAGGTGTCTATTGTACCTGAGATATCGGGTAACGTTGCGCAACTCTTTGTGTCGGAAAACGAACCCGTAAAACAGGGTGACCTATTGTTTGATATCGTCGATGCGCCTTATGCGATTAAGGTGGCACAGGCGAAATCTCAGTTGGCACAAGTCGTTACTGAAATCGAAACGTTGAAGGCGCAATACGCAGAACAGCAAGAGCAACTGGTTCTCGCGCAGTCAAATGCAGCATTTGCCGAGCGTGAATTTGCGCGTCAGAAACGATTAGTAAAGTCGGACTCGGTGTCAGAATCAACCTTGGATAAGTATCGACACCAGTGGCGCGTTGCGAAGGAAAATGTGAAGTCGGTTGAGCAAGGACTGAAACGTATCGCGGCAAGTTTAGCAGGGCAACCGAATATCGATGTTAAGCAACACCCGCGTTATCTGCAAGCCAAAGCTGCGCTGGATGAAGCTGAACGAAACCTCGAACAGACGCATGTTGTTGCACCGATGTCAGGTTTTGCGAGTAAAACCCCCTCTGCAGGTCAGTACATCGATCCACGTAACCCAGCGATGGTGGTGGTCGCGACTGAGGCGCCATGGATCGAGGCTAACCTGAAGGAAACTCAGCTAACGCACGTCAAAGTGGGACAAAAAGTGGTCATTCATGTCGATGCTTATCCTGACATCGTATGGCACGGTAAGGTGAAAAGTATTGCTGCGGCTTCCGGTTCTGAGTTTGCTCTTTTGCCCGCTCAAAACTCGACAGGGAACTGGGTCAAAGTGGTTCAGCGAGTTCCGGTTCGCATTGCTGTCGTGGATACAGGCGGTAAGCCACCACTGAGAGCTGGTATGAGTACGGAAATCTCTATTGATACAGGCTGGCACGAGCGGGGACCTCAGTTTTTGCAGCCGCTAGCCCACTGGATGCAAGCATTAAGTAGCGATAAGCCAGCTTAAGGGTCACGTTGTTATGAATGCAAAGCAGCTCGCTAAGAACCGTGGTTTAATCACTATTTCTATCATGCTTGCAACCATTATGCAGGCGGTCGATACCACGATAGCTAACGTGGCGTTGCCTCATATGCAAGGCAGCATGTCGGCCACGTCAGAGCAAATTGCCTGGGTGTTAACGTCGTATATTGTGGCAGCAGCAGTGATGACACCGATGACCGGCTTTCTTGCTGCGAAAATCGGCCGGAAGCGATTGTTCCTGTTGTCGGTATTTGGCTTCACAGCCGCCTCGGTCTTATGTGGTGTTGCTGTTTCACTAGAACAACTGGTGTTTTTCCGGTTACTACAAGGCGTGTTTGGCGCGGGATTGGTGCCGTTGTCGCAGGCTGTTTTGCTCGATACGTATCCGAAAGAAAAGCACGGTTCTGCCATGGCTATTTGGGGCGTTGGCGTTATGGTGGGGCCCATTCTGGGTCCTACACTCGGTGGATATCTGACCGAGTATTATAACTGGCGATGGGTATTTTTTATCAATATCCCAGTGGGGTTATTGGCGTTTGCGGGAATTGTCGCCTTTGTTAAAGAAACAGAAACAGAAAAACGCCGCTTTGATCTGTTCGGATTTGCGTTACTCTCGTTATCGATAGGTGCCTTACAGTTGATGCTTGATCGTGGTCAGGGCGAGGACTGGTTTGCTTCCAGTGAAATTATTGTAGAGTGCATTGTTGCGGTTCTGTTTTTATATTTGTTTATCGCACATATGCTGACTAGCCGTAATCCGTTTATAGAACCCGCACTATTTAAAGATCGTAATCTTGTCACAGGACTTATCTTTATTTTCATTGTAGGGATTATTCTACTCGCGACGCTGGCGTTACTACCGCCGTTTCTACAAAACCTGATGGGCTTTCCCGTGATTACCACGGGCGAGATATTAGCGCCGCGAGGTATTGGAAGCATGTGTGCCATGCTGATGGTTGGCAGGCTGATTAATCGTGTCGACGTGCGCTGGCTAGTAGGACTCGGGCTATCATTGACTGCCTATTCGCTATTCGAAATGGCCGCATTTAATCTGTTTATTAGCCCTATGGATGTTGTCAGAACGGGCATTATTCAAGGGTTGGGCCTAGGCTTTGTATTTGTACCGCTCAGCACGGTGACGTTTTCGACACTGGCGCCTCAGTTGCGAACCGAAGCCACGGCAATGTTTAGTTTAATGCGTAATATCGGCAGTAGTATTGGTATTTCGGTCATGGTTACACTGGCTGCGCGTGCGACACAAACGAACCATGCGGTACTGGGCGAGTCTTTGACGATGTTTAGAGCGCCAGTAAAAGAAGAGTTTATACGAATCGCGATAGAAAACGGGCCCGGCATGGCGGTGGCTCAAATGAATCAGCAATTAACTCAGCAAGCCGCCGCCATCGGTTATCTGAATGATTTTAAAGCCATGGCGTGGATGGCTTTATGTTCGCTACCGTTGTTACTATTGTTCCGCACCGAGTCATCGACTAAGGCGCCAGTTGCTCCGCCAAGTCAAGCTGAGGTTGATAAAGCGAAGTCTTAACATTGAAAAAGCCGAGCAGTGAATGTGCTAAATAGTCATGATTAACAGGGTACGTTGCGGCCGCATCAGGACGGTCTGCCCAAGCGTTGGCAGGCCATAGAATCCAAGGTACGTGGCGTTGTTCATCGGGAGCCATCCAGTTAGGAAGCCCATGCAGATAGACACCGTTATCTCCGAGTGACTCGCCATGATCGGAAATGTACATGAGGCTTGTATCCAATTGCGGAGCCTCTTTAAGTGTATTAATCGCGCCAGTGACGAGTTTATCGGTCACAATCAAGCTATTGTCATAAGCATTCTTAATGGTGTCGACTGAGCACTGATTGAGCTCGATGGTGGTGCACTCGGGGAGAAATTTTTTAAGAGCTTGAGGCGATCGTTTGTAATAAGCAGGACCGTGGCTTCCCATTGAATGTAAGACAATAATGCTGTCTTGCTTTGCATTGGCTAACTTGGTTTTCAGAACTTCTAGCATCCGTGTATCGAAGCATTCCTGATCGCTATCACAGTAATCTTCGGCAGTAATTTCTTCCACTCGGTCGCAGACGTTTTTACAGCCCGAGTTATTTTCAATCCACGATACATTGATACCCGCGTGATCAAGGACATCTAATACATTACTGGTCGAGCGTGCACGGTTATCGTAGTTTTCAGCCTGATAAAAACTAAACATACATGGGACTGAAATGGCTGTCGCGGTGCCACAAGATGTTGCATTTGTGAAGCTAATAAGTTCACCTTGCTGGGCGAGTTGCTCGATACCCGAAGTAGTTGGGCGCGGGTATCCATTGGAACTGAAGTGATCAGCTCGCGCCGTTTCTCCGACGATGACAACCATGACTTTAGGCGTTTTGTCATTATCTGGTTGCTGGGTGGCATCTTGACCCAGCGCGATGAAGGTTTCTGGCGTCGATAATTTGGCTTTAGCAACCGAAACACTGGCAGATATGACATTGAAGGGGATGACTCGGTATTTAACGTCACGGTGATTGCGAAATAGTGATGAATACTCACTGTATTGGGTCATCAGTACGCCCATAGCAACGGCAATAAGGATGCACCCGGCCCCTAAACTCAGCAATGTCGTACGTACCCAAGGTTGCGGTTTCACCGGCATCCAAATCAAAACTATTGCTGGTACAACGCCCCAGAGAAAGACAGACAAAATGAGTTTAACTGAAATCAGGTCGCTGGCTTCAGAAGTATCTGTTTCGAGTGCATTGATCAGCATATCAGGATCAATCACGACACCGTACTGATTCATCCAATAGGTGACCACCGCGGCGGTGGTAAATAGCACGAATATAGCGCCTTTCAGACAATGAAATGCGCGTGCAATTAAAAACAGTACAGCGTATACACAGGCGATAACAAAAAGAAAGCCCATTTGTGCGATAAGCGAAGTTTGATAATCGTTTAGCGAGGATAAAAGGGGACCGCAGTAGGCTAAGGTCAACCACAGCGTAGCGATCAGTATCAGAAGTCGACTGGATAACTTAACGGTTTTCATTAGGCTTATCTCCAATAAATATCAATGCACTGATAACCCAGCAGATAAAAGCCGTGGTGATATCGTCTGAAATGAAATGTGCGCCGCGCAACTGCTGCGCAAAACCAAGTAGTAAACCAATGAGTAGTGAACCGACTAGGGCTTTGCGGGCGATAACAGGGAAGTCTTTGCGTAGGTAAAAAAATAGCGAAAACCAAGCGTATCCGATACTTGCGTGTCCTGCTGGAAAGCAGCGACCGGGCTCGGGTTGGCTGGCGGCTAACCAAAGAGGTTGGTAGTCAAAGCGACCGCCAAACATGTTGAGATCCCAAGGACAATGCATCCCTGTGACGCCTTTCATCAGGTTCACGACAATAAAAGACAGCAATAGCGCACCGATAAATTGTGATAAGCGGACAAGCGAGGTTACACGTAGAGGTTTGAACCATTGCGATAGGTAAAAAATTAAGATACCGGCGACAATTACGATGTTAAGTGCACGAAACCCATCATGGAGCACAGACTCGGTAATTAGGTTATGTTTTAACGCCCAGGCATGACCGGAAATTGAGAAAAACCATTGGGACACATCAAATTTTATCCCGAGCCCTTCAAAAAAAATAAATAAAGCCAAGTACAAAGGTACTGAAATCAACAATAACGAACGGCTAGAACGGTCGGTTAAATTGATAAAAAAATTCCGCATAGTTGTCTTAAAAAATTAGTCACTATGCGGAATTTATAAAAACTATATTAATTAAATCTTAAATTTAAACAGATTGTTTATTCATTAATATCACTGGCTGGGCTTCGGTAGCGAATCACTTTGGCAGGTGCCGGGCATGATTTGGCTGCATCCTTGGCGCTAAAAAGCAGCCAATGCTCGCGATGTGCGATACCTAATGACTTTCCATCTGCTGGGTCAAAACACTCAAAATGCATATTATCCGGCGCCATGATATAACGATTGGGTGCTTCGTTTATCCATAGCCATGCGTTACGAAACTGTTCAGCATTGCCTGTAAAATAGCTAAAGTGAGTTAACGGAATAGGCGAAAAAAGCAAGTGTTGCTCTTTGAGATCGAGAATAGCCAATTCGCCGCCATCTACTTTGGCAGCCGCGGTAAGCATGACGTTTTGGGGAGTGCGTAAGGGCTCCGCGAGAGGATACACGAGCCAACTCACAGTAACGCATATAATAGCCACGGCTGAGCCATATTTGACCCATAAACTCTTACGCCATAGCACTACACACGCGAGACAAATGGCACCCACGATAATCGCAAAAATAATGGCGAGGCTATCTAGCAGTTGAAAACTCTGCGTGTAGTTGTCGAGTTTGTCGACAAGCTTGTCATGGTGTATCGCAGCAAAGTAAGTCAGTGCTGTGAAAACGGTGATGATTAATGTGAGCAAGGCGCGTAAAAACCATCGACTGGCACGATTAAGCGAAAGATCGGGCCAGGCGGCGGCTAACGCGACACAGAACATGGGTAATGCAGGCAGTATATAAACGCCCCGTTTGGCAGGACTTAAGCTAAAGAAGAAGATGACTAAAATAACCCAACCAAATAACACCGCAATACGGGGGTCCTGCTTAATCTGCTGTAAGACGGTTTTTAACTGCGTCAGTAATAATACACTCAGCGGTAACCAGAATGCAGGTACCACGCTACTGATAAAGTAATGCCAAGGCTTAAAGTGATGCCATGGATCCACATAGCGTTCGCCGGTTTGTTTAAACAGGATATTATCGCGGTATGCGAGATATTCTGGACTACCGTTTTGACTGACAATCAAGTACATGGGTACGAGCCAACATGCCACTACAGCGAGCATAACGATAGGGCCTAGCAATGCGCGCCAACGCCAACTGCCTGTTAAGCGTTGCTGGGTAAAGTGATAAATTGCAATCGGTAGCAGCATCAGCAGGGGCAAAAAGCCAACGCCTTTAGTTATAATACCTAATCCCATGAAGCCCCAGCCGAGGAAATACCAACGCCAATGGGGACCGCAGAAGAAGTGACGCAATAGACCATAGCAACCCAGTGTAATCCAACAGGCGACCATAGCATCGATTTGGGCAAATTTTGCCTGAATTAAAAATTGTGGCGTAATGAGTAGAAGCAGCGTTGCGTGTCTCGCAATACGCATGCCCCATATCCGTCTACTGATATCAAATACGGCCACTAAACTGACTAAGCTGCACAGCGCGTTAGGCACTAACGCGGCTATTTTTATATTGCCAATCAAATAATAGCATAGCGCGATAGCCCACATGAAAATGGGCGGCTTATCGGGATAAAACTCCTCACCACGGGCAGGAAAGAACCATTGCCCAGTGACGACCATCTCACGCGCTACATCAGCAAAACGGGGCTCGTCGGGTGGCCAAGGCGAGCGAAGCCCAAGTCCCGAAAAGATGAGTAAAGCCGCTACAACCAATAGCCAGAATAGGAACTCACCGGTGCGTTCGGATGAGAGTCGTTGCTCAAATGCGTCCAACCACTTCATGAGGGCACTCCTTCTGACAGGCTTTTTTGTGAGCGGTAGAGGTGGATACCAATAGCTGATGCGATGACAAACAATAAACCACTGATAAGTAATTTCTCAGATTGGGCGAGGCCAATACCACTGCCGACTAAAACAAATACCAGAGTTTGTGGGATATAACCGAGTATGCTTCCGACGAAAAAGCGTTTAAAGTCGACATTGGCTGCGCCCGCAAATAAGTTCGTCAAAAGATTACTGCCAACGGGCATCAGTCGAATCATCATGGTTTTTCTTGTTGTTGCTACATTAATCCACTTTACCAGTCGCTCGCTCTGGGTTTTGAAACGTTTTCTTATTAACGGCTGTAAAAACATGTGTGCAGTAAAGTAGGTGACCGCGAGTGAAAGACCGCTCACCAATAATGCGGCGACGAAGCCCCAACCGGTTCCGAGTATAAACCCCAATACGAGCGCGATGAGCTGGCGCGGACCGCCAATTGCCATAAACAAAGTGGCGGCGGTCAATACAATGGCATAGCCTTTGACGCCAGCGTGTTTGATCGTCTGCATGGCTCGTTCTGACGTCGAAATAGCATCTAACCAGCCTTGTTGAATGGCCAACGCAAGCGCAAAGAAAACACCGACAATCGCTAATAGTTTGATCGCGCGTTGCATCGGATTAGGACTCCTGACTGCGCTTTATAGCTTTAATTTGCGGCTTTCTGGAGCGGTAAATCAGCCAAAGAACACCCAAAATATCAAGTAGGCCAGCCCAAGCACGATTCCAAGCATTATATTTTGAGATGCCTTGCAACCGAGCGCGATGGTTCACAGGAACACTTTTTATTTCTCCTCCCATGCGTTTGACCAACGCGGGTACGAAACGATGCATATGGTGGAAGTAGGGGAGTTGTAAATAGGTATGACGAGGGAGGATTTTCAACCCACAGCCAGTATCCGGTGTATCGTCTTTCAATACGGCCTGTCTAAAGCGGTTGGCAACACGCGATTGAAATCGCTTCCAAGTCGTATCTTTTCGTTGTTGACGGTGCCCAATTACGCAAAAGTGGTGCGATTGCAACTCGTTTGCTACCTGCTTTAATGAAGGAATATCCGCGGGATCATTTTGGCCATCGGCGTCAAGCACCACGATAAACTCACCGCAGGCGTGTTGTGCCGCTGTATAAAGCGCAGTGCTTTGACCACAGCTCGACTGATGTTGAATAACCGATACTTGTCCTTGCATGGTTTTAGCGGTCGCTAATGCCTGCTCTGCTGTTGCATCTGTACTACCATCATCTACTAGCACCACTTCGTATGAGCTGCCTTTTAAGGCGTCGTCAATCTCTTTTAGTAAAACACTAATATTATCGGCTTCATCTTTTGCCGGGAGTATCACTGAAAACTCAATCATGCTAATTGTCCATGTGCATTGTATTTTTTGTACCACTCTGCGAATTTTTGAATGCCAGACTCGATATCGATCTGTGGTGAATAACCCGTTATTTTACTTAACTCTGTCACGTCCGCCCAAGTTGTGCTTACATCACCATCTTGCATTGGAAGATAACGTTTTTTAACCGGTTTTTCGAACGCGCTCTCGAGTATTTCAATAAACTTAAGCAAGTTAACAGGTTCGCCGCGACCTATATTTAAGACGCGATGGCGCGCACCCTCTGACTGCGTTTGAATAGGTTTATCTAATAAGCGGTATATGCCCTCTACAATATCATCGATAAACGTAAAATCACGCGATAGGTCACCATGGTTATAGACATCAATTTGACCACCTTGCATAATTTGTTTGGCAAACTTCATCGGTGCCATATCGGGACGACCATAAGGACCGTAGACGGTAAAGAAACGCAATCCAGTCGCAGGGATATTATATAAATGGCTATAGCTTTCAGCCATCAGTTCGTTAGCACGCTTCGTCGCTGCATACAAAGATACCGGTTTGTCGGCGGTCGCGTTCGTCGAAAAAGGGACACGCTCAGTATTACCGTACACCGAGCTTGATGAGGCATAAATAAAGTGGTCTACAGGGTGACTGCGAACCCACTCGAGTATGTTGAGAAATCCGATCAAGTTGCTTCGCCCATACGCTTGCGGATTATCGATTGAATAACGCACACCTGCTTGAGCGGCAAGATGAATGACATCATCAATCGTATAATCGGCTAGGCAGTCTGACAATGCGATAGGGTTATCAATATCGATCGAATGAAAGGAAAATGAGTCAAACTTCTTAAGTTGATTTAATCGATCATACTTAAGCTGAACTGAGTAATAGTCGTTGAGGTTGTCAATTCCAACGACGTGAAACCCTTCTGAAAGTAGGCGCTTGGCCGTGTGAAACCCAATAAAACCAGCGGCTCCAGTGATTAAAATCTTACGAGACATAAAGTCGGCTTAATTAAATTAAAATTAAACCGACTTTATAACAAAGAAACCTTAAAAATACCTTAAGAATAGCTTGGGTCACCTGATTAATATTAGTTTAGTAGTATTTCTGCGCCGATTTTAAACGAGTTTAGGCGATCTGATATATCGTAGGCGTTGCAGGTCAAAATCAGCTCGTCGACCTCAGTTTGTTCAATAAACTGTGTGAGGTGACGCGCGACGGTGTCTTTTGTGCCCACCGCGGTAAAGTTCAGCGCGTGATTAACAGCCGCTAGTTCATAGGGGTCCGCTATGGCTTTAATATCCTCAACAGGGGGCTGCATGCGCCCGGGCATCCCGCGACGTAAATTAATGAACTGTTGCTGCATCGATGTCATCATGCGGCGAGCGTGATGGTCCGTGTCGGCTGCGAATAGATTCAGTGCCGCAGCAGCGTATGGTTTATCAAGATAACGCGAAGGCTTGAATTGCTTGCGATATAGTGTAAGCGCGTGACTCAGGTGATCGGGCGCAAAGTGAGATGCAAACGCGTAGGGCAGCCCGAGTCGGGCAGCTAGTTGTGCGCCAAAGGTGCTCGAACCTAAGATCCAAACGGGGATGTTTTGCTGAAAACCAGGAATGGCTTTGATGGTGTCAGTATCTTCTGCTTCGGCGAGATAGCCCAACAGCTCTTGCACATCGTTAGGAAATTGTTCAGCGTCGTTCGGTGAACGCCTTAAAGCACGCAGGGTTTGTCCATCTGTACCAGGTGCTCGGCCCAGTCCCAAGTCAACCCTGTTGGGATACAGAGCATCGAGCGTGCCGAATTGTTCTGCAACAATATACGGTGGATGGTTAGGCAGCATAATACCGGCTGATCCCACACGAATGTGTTGGGTTCGACTTGCAATATGACCTAGAACAATAGCGGTTGCCGCGCTGGCGATACCCGTCATATTATGATGCTCGGCCATCCAGTAACGATGATATCCCCAACGTTCGGCTGCTTGAGCAATACTTACAGCGTTTTTTAGCGACTCAGCAACTGTGCCGCTTTCAGGCACAGGTGCTAAATCCAAAATACTGACTTGCGGCAAACTACAACTCCTGCTTGGTAGGACGAATGATCATCTCATTGACGTCAACATCACCTGGCTGTTCAATCGCAAATGTAATGGCTCGTGCGATTGAGTCAGAGCCAATTGCATCTTGATAAAGATCATCTGCCATTTCCTTCGAATCCTTGTGACTGATGTGGTCAGTCAACTCAGTACTCACAGCGCCCGGTGAAATATTGGTCGCTCTGACTTCGCCATTTGATTCTTGACGAATCCCTTCACTGATTGCTTTTACAGCAAACTTTGTCGCGCAGTAAACGGTTGCACCTGGAAATACCACGTGACCTGCAACTGACGATAAGTTAATAATATGACCTGATTTTTGCTTACGCATGCTCGGCAGCACCGCTGCGACACCGTACATAACGCCCTTAATATTGACATCTATCATTTGGTCCCACTCATCGATTTTCAACTCGTCCAGTGGTGCTAATGGCATTAAGCCGGCGTTGTTGACCAACACATCAATGCGTCCGAACTGCTCAAGCGCAGCATCGGCAAGGGCTTGTACTTGCGACTTATCGGTTACATCCACCGTTTTGAAAATGGCTTCACCACCGTCATTTTTGATGCTATCGGCCAGCGCTTTTAGTCGCTCTTCACGACGCGCCCCCAAGACTAATTTGGCGCCTTTGCTGGCGAGCATTTTAGCAGTTTCTTCACCTAAACCGCTACTCGCACCTGTGATAATAACGACTTTGTTCGCAACTTCAGACATGTTTTACTCCAATTTACTAAATGACTATGACCTTGTGATACGTGGCACAGCTGTTTTGGATTGATCGATTCACTTTATGTGTTGCGTAAAGATCATGAAAAGCGTTAATGATTTTTTGTAAAGACATGCTAATTTTAACCAATAGGCGTGATGGGTAGAGGATTAGGTATGAATAGTCGATTGTTAATTCTAGGAATTGCAGGAGCGCTTGCTTTAACGGGGTGCTCGAATACCATGAATAACACTCAAAAAGGCGCCGCCATTGGCGCTGTTGCGGGTGCAGTAATAGGTAAAGGAACTGGCGACCATGACAAGAGTCGCTATCTTTGGGGTGCCGCCGTGGGCGCTTTGGCCGGTAGCGCGATTGGGAACTACATGGATAAGCAGGAGGAGGCGTTTCGCGACGAGCTGTCAGGCTCGGGTGTGCAAGTTATCCGTGATGGCGATAATATTCGCTTGCAACTTCCGGGAAATATTACCTTCGCTTCTGAGAGTGCCAATATTTCGCAAAACTTTTATCCGGTACTTGAGGACGTTGCCGCTGTACTCAATAAGTATAACAAGACAACGATGATGATAGAGGGGCACACGGATAGCACCGGCTCAGCCGATTATAACCAGCAACTATCGTTAAACCGTGCGAATGCCGTGCGTAATTATCTAGTCGGATACGGGGTCGACTCGCGCCGCGTTACGACGCAAGGTTTTGGGGAAAGTCAGCCGATTGCCACGAATGATACCGCGCAAGGCCGACAGCAAAACCGTCGCGTCGAACTACGTATTATCCCAAATCAGCAGTAAACGAACGCCGAGGCTAGTCTTTTGCACTGGCCTCGTTACCACGAATAATGGCTTGATTGAATTGTTCGAACTGAGTCGTTGGCATGGGTACCATGATCACTTTACTGTTTGCGGTATCCAAGGCGGCTAAGGTATCAACGTAATTGGTGAACTTCAGTAGATCGATGACGTCATGAGCACTGATGTCGCTATCCTCTTTACGTACTAAGGCGATACTTTCACTTAAGCCCTCCGCAATCGCTTTGCGCTGTCCTGCGACCCCTTCACCTTGAAGGATTTTTGATTCTTTATCTGCTTCAGCTTTCTTAACAGCGAGAATTTTTTCTGCTTCCGCTTGGTGTTCTGCTGCGCGACGCTCTCTTTCCGCGGCATTGATTTTATTCATCGAATGTTTGACTTCTTCATCGGGATCGATATCGGTAACGAGCGATGCAATTATGTTGAAGCCGTAGCCTTCGATGACACTCTCTAATTCAGCTTGTACTGCATCACTGATTGCGTCTTTGTTATCAAACACTTCATCAAGTGGTTGTTTTGGAATCTGAGCCCGCACTGAGTTGAAAATATAGCTCTCCATTTGGCGCTCAGGGTCTTCGAGTTGGTAGAAAGCATTGTAAACGGCGTCCTTATTCTCGACTCGATACTGCACACTGACGCGGACGGTTACAAAGACATTATCTTGTGTTTTCGTCTCAACACTGACTTGTAACTCTCGCGTTCGCATTGACTGCTTGTGAGCTACGCGTTCGATAATCGGAATAATAAAGTTTAAGCCAGGAGTTAGCATACGGCGATATTTGCCAAATAACTCAATAACATAAACTTGCTGTTGGGGAACGATTCGAACAGATAGCACTAATAAAATGATGATCGCTAAAATGATCAACAGCGTGGGTAAGGGCGATTGAAATGCTGACATTTTGTTTCCTCAAATTGATTTTACCTGAGCATATAGTGACACCTGGCTAAAAACAAATACACACGTTGCTTATGCCTTTTAGTGATGTCAATATGTGTAAATATAATGTAAAATTGACGTCATATTTATTTACATAAAATATACATGTGTTAATGATTAATGGCTGGATTTTTTGCCAGTATTCTTCAAATAACAAAAAAGGTTAACCATGTATAAACATATAAGTTTTAAGAAAAATCAAAGACTTGCCGTGTGGGTGAGTGCTGCACTTTCGACTGTAGCGGTCCCCTCAGCTGTCGCGGTTAACCAATCGTTTCAGCCACCCAAGGCTTCAGTCGGTCTTCCGACACAGACCGTTACTCCTAATCAATCCTTAACCACAGGCTTCATAGTTACCTTTAAAGAACGTTCACAAGTAATGAACGAGGTGGCGAATCAAGCAGCACAACGAGGTCTGAGTCGTGCTGCCGCAGTAGCCAATGCAGCGAGTCGTGTCGCACGCGATTTCTCTGCCCAGACCGGGGGTTCAATTAAGTTTGAGCGTGAAATGGGTCTGGCTAACCATTTTGTGTTTGATCTTGATAAGAAAATTCCGCCCGGACAGGCGAAAAAGATGATGGCGCAAATTGCCAAGCACCCTGAGGTGGCGAGTGTTGAAGAAAACAAATTATTACGTCACTTTGCGACTCCTAACGATCCTGATTACAGCGATCAGTGGCACTATTACGAGTCTACTGGCGGACTCAATGTAGAAAATGCGTGGAACAGCGTGACCGGCGCAGGCACCGTGGTGGCAGTTTTAGATACGGGGTATCGCCCTCATGGTGATCTTGTAGGTAACATCCTACCGGGCTATGACATGATTTCAAATAGCTTCATTGGCAACGATGGTAATGGTCGAGACTCCGATCCGCGTGATCCAGGTGACTGGGTGAGTGCGGGAGCGTGCGGTAACGGCTATCCAGCTCAAGATCAGGACTCAAGCTGGCACGGTACGCATGTGGCAGGCACCATCGCAGCCGTGACCAATAATGGTCAAGGCGTAGCTGGGGTTGCTTACGGTGCAAAAGTAGTACCTGTGCGGGTACTCGGTCGTTGCGGCGGTACCACGGCAGATATCGCTGATGGCATTATTTGGGCCTCAGGGGGCTCGGTATCGGGCGTACCAAGCAATGCGAATCCAGCCGATGTTATCAATATGAGCTTAGGTGGACAGGGCGCTTGTTCGAGCGCAACGCAGCAGGCAATTAATATTGCCCGAGGTAACGGCACCACTGTGGTTGTGGCGTCAGGCAATAGTAATGACAACTCGACCAATTATAACCCAGGTAACTGTAGTGGCGTGGTGAACGTTGCGGCGACTAACCGAAATGGAAGCCGAGCTTACTACTCTAACTACGGCTCTAACGTGGATGTTGCTGCACCGGGTGGCGCAATGTCTTACGCCAATGATCCGAATGGTGTACTTTCTACCTACAACTCGGGCAGTAGCACACCAGGCAGTGATACGTACGGCTATAGTCAAGGAACTTCAATGGCGACGCCTCACGTAGCGGGTGTAGCCGCATTAATTAAAGAAGCTAATCCGAGTGCTAGTCCAGATGATGTTGAGAGCATTTTGAAGCAAACAGCACGCAGCTTTCCCGGAAGTTGTAGTGGTTGTGGCGTCGGTATCGTTGATGCCAGCGGTGCAGTAACCGGCGCTTCAGGAGGCGGCTCGGGAGACCCCGGTGACGGCGGTGCGACTGGCGGTGGCGGCAGTGTAAGCGATCTTTCTGCATCAACAGGTAATTGGGTGCGTTATACCATCGAAGTGCCTGCCGGTATGAGCACCCTGGATATTGATATTTCAGGTGGTTCTGGCGACGCCGATTTGTACGTTCAATATGGTAGTCAGCCTGGAAGTAATAGTTATGACTGTCGTCCGTATTTAAGTGGCAATAATGAAAGCTGTAGCTTCTCGAATCCACAGTCAGGTACCTGGCATATTGGAATTCGCGCTTATCAAAGCTTTAGTGGTGTAACGTTGAACGTCGTCTATAATCCCTAAGCTCTACAGGCTGAAATCCGCAACAAAACGCAGGTGCCACAAACACCTGCGTTTATTTTGGCAGTCGTAATAAACGACGAAATTGCTCAAGCGTTTCCGCAATGTTTCCGTCAATCTTAATCGTGGCTAAATCATCCGCTCGCGTTATACCTTTTGTGATAATAATCACTGGCTTATGTTGTTGATAGGCATAGCGAGCAAAACGAAATCCCGAAAACACTTTTAATGAGGAACCAACGATAAGTAAACCTTGACTGTCATCAATAGCTTGATAACAGGCTTCAACTCGTTTTTTGGGTACATTATCGCCGAAGTAGACCACATCGGGCTTTAAGATCCCGCCACAATGATCGCAATGGATGAGTTTAAATTCGTCCGTTGGTGCTGATAGTTTTGCATCGCCATCTGGCTTAATGACCGAAGCTGATTGATTAAATCGTGGATTGAGCTCGGCATATCGTTGATGTAAATCGAAACGAGGTGATCTATCGCCGCACGTCATACAGACGATGTCGTTGGCGTATCCGTGAAGGTTAATCACCGTTGAACTCCCCGCTTTTTGATGCAGTCCATCAACATTTTGCGTAATAACGGTATCGATAAACCCGTGTTGTTGAAACTGTGCGATAACCTGATGTGCACGGTTTGGTTGCGCATGATATAAATTTAACCAGCCGCCTAAGCTACGCGCCCAATAGCGTTTTCGCGCCGCATCATTATTCATAAAGTCATGGTGTTGCATCGGGGGCGAGTGAACCCATTTACCCTGAGCATTACGGTAGGCAGGAATCCCCGAATCGGTGCTGAGCCCCGCGCCAGACAACAAAGTAAAGGGGGTGTTGCCACGAAGCAATTCAGCAGCCTTAACTATTTCAGACGCGTGATCATACATAAAAATTGAACTTTTTCTGAAAAAGAGGGTCGAAGTGATTGCGCGATCAAGCGTAGCACGAAGTGCAAAGCATTGACACAAGATAAATCTTTTTCTATAACAATACGTTAACAAAAATAACAACAAAAATTGGGGGCGCTATGAAGAAGCATTCGTCAGCATTATTCGTACCAATTATAACGTTAACCTTATTGCTCATGGGGAGTCTTTGGTTAACGATTCCTAGTTAATTATCTATAACCATCCTTTTAGCTGGGCAATACGAGCTGCCTCGACGCGATTTTTAGCACCGACTTTTGCAATCGCTTCGGATAGATAGTTACGTGCGGTGCCCTCAGCGATAAATAGTTGCTTGGCAATTGCTGATGTTGCTAGTCCATCGGCGGCTAGCCGGAGAGCTTTGCGTTCCTTTTCTGTTAACGGGTCGATTTGATTAAAGCTATTGAGTAGGAGCTCAGAGTCAATCACGCGTTTGCCTGCCAAAATGGCAGTCAATGATTGCATGAGTTGCTCAACCGGCGCATCTTTTAGTAGAAAACCATCAACGCCCGCCTGCACAGCACGATTCACATAACCACTGCGATTAAATGTCGTTATGATCACTGTTTTAGTGGAAGGCGCGTTAGCTTTGACCCAATGCACGAGGTCAATCCCCGTCCTATGTGGCATTTCTATATCGGTCAGTAGTAAGTCATAGGTATTCTCTTCAAGACTATTTATAGCTTCGTTTCCATCAGCGGCTTCATCGACATCATATTCCCCATCTAAGCGCAGTAGACTCGCTAAGGCGGTTCGCACCATCGCTTGGTCTTCAGCCAATAATATTTTCATAGTCAGGATTCCACTACGGCTGCGGGTAAGAACAACTTTACTAGGCAACCTTGTGTTGTGTTGATATCAATATGCCCACCGAGGCGTTCAATACGCTCATTAACTCCCAACAAGCCATTACCAAACTCGAGCTCAGTAACACGTCCATTATCGAATATTTCAATGTAGGTATTATCAGCCTTCCCTATAAGTTTTATGAGAACGTGATCCCCCTCACTGTGACGAATGATATTTGTCACGAGTTCGGTGAGCGCCAAAACAAGCGGCGTTTCATAAGCCCTATTTAACTGAGTAAGCGCTCCCTCTACATGAACTTTGAATCCCGCTTCCTGTAAGCGTACGGAGAGTTGTTGTAGCACAAAGTCAAAACCGCCATGTTTATAACCGGTTACGCTCTCTCTGACTTGCTTTAAACAGGTCCGCGCAATCTCGGTCAGCTCTTTCAAGTGATGACTGGCTGCGTCGCTCTGACCAGAATGGATGTGGCGTTGCGCCAATTCAGCCTTGAGTAGCACACTGGTAAGCGTGTGCCCTAAAGTGTCGTGCAGATCACGAGCAATGCGCTCGCGTTCTAACGTAGTAGCGAGTTGTTCAATTTCTAAATCAGTGCGCTGCTGGCTCAGTAAGTGCTCTTGACGCACGCGCTCGACACGCCCAATGATAAAAATCGCAGCACTTAATATTGCACCGTAATAAACAAACCAAGACCACGTGTCGACGACATAATAATGCAACAACGCAAGTGTCAATATAATAGCAAGCAGCCCCAATAGAGCGGGTCGGAGACGATAGGCGAACCCCAGGAAAAAGCCAATAAAGGCGAACATGGTGATTGATGCTGGGTTAATCGGGGTAATCGCGCATGCGATCCCATACATAACGATAATCGGCTTCAACATGTGAGCTGACGAAACGCTGAATGCCCAATAGTAGCTTGCCACAAAGCCAATCAGCGCAGCTGTCATCGCGAGATATTCCAATACTGTGAACGGGTATAGAAACATTGGCACGACGAAAAAGCCGAGGTTCATCAAATAAACCCAAGCGTATTTACGTTCAAGACAGAGCTGTGGTTGTTTTAGTTTCATAGTTGCATTATGAAACGAACCTGTAATTCATGCCAGTGACATTTGTCATCATCATGAAATGACAAAGGTGACTGCCCCTTAACCGTTTAACTCACTAACCTTACAGCAAATGGAGGTGAGTGATGACGGTTTTATCAATTACAAATTTATCGAAGTCTTACGCTAACGCACCCGTACTCAACGATTTTTCATTAGATGTAAGGTGTGGAGAGGTCGTTGCTGTACTGGGTGAGAATGGCGTCGGTAAGACGACGCTTATTCGCTGTATTCTTGGATTGACCGCTCCGGACGCGGGCCATATTAGTCTGTTTGGTGAACAACAGCCTAAAAAGAGCAGAAGCCCGTCACTTAAGCAGCGCTGGGGCGTGGTCATGCAAGTCGGCGCTGTGAATGGGCAGTTGACTGTGCAAGAGCAGATTACGCTTTATCAGAGTTATTACACTAAGCCCATCGGTATCGAGGAGTTGAAGCAACTCTTACCTATCGAGTCGTTACTACATAAGCGTTTCGCTGTGCTGTCGGGAGGAGAGCAGCAACGTGTCATGTTTACGCTCGCGCTTATTGGGCGACCGCAACTACTGTTTTTGGATGAACCTAGCGTTGGAATGGACCTAAGTACGCGGCAACAGATGTGGCGTTGTATCGAATCGCTGAAAAGTCAGGGTGTCGCCATTATTCTAACCACGCATTACATAGAGGAAGCCTACCAATTGGCAGACTCTGTCGTACTTTTGCGTAAACAGGCGCCCGCCGAAAAATTACCGATAAAAAGTATGTCTTTAGAACAACTGATGTCCACATTGATTGGAGGAGCTACGTCATGAGTCAATGGATCGTTGAAGCTCAAATGGATATGCGAGCTTTGCTTCGCTCGCCCAGCTTTTACATACCGGCGTTTGCGTTCCCGGTCGTGTTCTACTTCTTTTTTGGCATCATGGTGGATTTTTCCAACGGCCACAGTGATTACCTTCTTATCTCCTATGCTTGTTTTGGCATTATGGGACCACCGTTTTTTCACCTTGCGGTGAGTATTGCGAGTGAACGCACTCATGGCTGGCTCACCTTAAAGCTATTGTCGCCAATGCAGTTCAATAGCTTTATTTTTGCCAAGTTAATCAACAGCGCCGCTTTTTCTGCAGTGATCCTGCTCTTACTTTACATCGAGTCGGCTTGGCTTGCCGGTGTCCGATTATGGTTTTGGCAGTGGGGTCTCTTAACACTTATTTTTACCTTAGGTACTTTGCCTTTTGCCGCTTTAGGGATGCTCATTGGCGCTTTAGTAGCCGACCGCGCTGCCGCAGGCGTTGTTAACCTGATCTATCTACCCATGGCGTTGCTGTCTGGCTTGTGGTTTCCCCTGTTTTTGATGCCGGACTGGGTGCAATGGATCGCTTATGGCTTGCCCAGTTATCACTTGGTGCAATTAGGCTATGCGGTTATCGGGAAGGGCGATGAGGTGAGCTGGTACTGGCATATTATCTACTTGTGCCTTTTCAGTATCAGCATGATGGCAGTGTTAAGAAGCCTATCTGGTCGCTTCAGTGGAGCCAGTCATGAATAAACTTACTTGGATTATCGGCGCTGGGGCTGTCGCTGCGCTATTGTGGTTATTACCTGAGCCAGCCCCGGTCGAGGACAATAGCTTTACCATTGGGCCTATCAATGTATTCGATGGTGAGAAGGTGCTACGAGCGCATTATGTTTCGGTCGAAGAGGGCGTTATTGTGCGAGTTGAATCGCAGCCTCCGAAAGCGATTCAAGGTGTTTATCCCACCAAGCCAGACCAGTGGATTATTCCTGGGCTGATTGATAGCCATGTCCATACTTGGGGTGATGCGCGAGAACGCGCACTTGATTTTGGTGTGACAACGGTGATTGATCTATTTGGGCATCCAAGCGAATTACGCCGAGCTCGGCAGCAACGCAACTCGGTGCAATTGCAACAGGAGGCGGATATGTGGGGGGCTGGCCGGTTGGTTACAGCGCCTGATGGACATGGAACGCAGTTTGGGTTTAGCCCCCACCCATTCGCTGACGACGATAGCGCCGAGAGTGCTGTCTCGGAACGCCTTGCTGAAGGCTCGGACTTTATTAAGATTGTGTATACCGCAGAAGACGTTGACTATCCCCATCGACCATCAATAAGTTACCAACAACTGCAGCGCGTTATTCAAGCCGCACATGACCAACAGGTGCTAGCCGTTGTTCATGTCGCCGACCATCTTTCTGCCGAGCACGCCGTTACTGCCGGCGCTGATGGTTTGGTGCATGGTTTTTTCGACCAACCTATAAGCGAACAACTGATTGATAAAATGGAACAATTACAGGTGTTCATCGTACCAACCAATATGATTTATGAGCACTTAGTCCACGGTGAATTTAATAAGCAGGTACTCTTGCCCGCCTGTGGAGACTGTTTTAATCAGCAAAAACTAAATAGCTTGAGCCGTGGTGGCGCGAACATGGCCTCAACCCCATTTTATAATAACTTAAAAACTAACACTCGGTTACTTGATGAGAGCGAGCTTGATGTGCTGGTCGGGAGTGATGCTCCCAACCCAGGTACCGAACACGGCATCAGCCTAATAGCAGAGCTCATGTGGCTCGAAGCTCAAGATGTTAATTGGCAAGTTGCCATTCATTCAGCAACTGCACTGACAGCTGAGCGTTGGCGAATTAAAGGCCGAGGGCGTATCGCTGTGGGGCAACGCGCCGACATGGTGTTGATCGGTTCATCACCCGCGCAGGGAATGCATTTACTATTAGACCCTCAAGCTGTCTGGAAGAATGGCTATCAAGTAAGATAAACTACTTACCGGTTATTAATTAGGTCAACGCTGTGAACTTAAAAGAACTGCTCGAGCAATACAGTCAGGCGCTTTCAGATAGCAGGGCATTTTGGGACATTGTTGCATTCGAACACACGGAGTTACCTTGGGAAAGCGAATCGACGCTCGCTAGGGTACTCGACGATCTGCGATTATTAGTTGATCCCGTGTGGGCGTATGAATCGAGTAAAGCTTCAGAGCATCCCCTGCCATTTTGGCTTATCCAAGGCATCAAAGGCCGTAAATTATCGCAAGTGCAGGCATTTATAGACCACGTACCTAAACACTCGACGATAGTCACAGAGTGGTGTGCTGGTAAGGGGCATTTAGGGCGATTGTTGAGTTTTACCCAACAACGTCCAGTGGTCAGTATTGAGTGGCAATCTGCGCTGTGTGCAGAGGGCACTGAGCTTGCACAACATCACCGACTGCCGCAGACGTTTATTCAGCAGGATGTCTTAGCGAAGGATGGTGATGATAAAATTCAGCAAACACTTCGCAGATGTCAAACGGCTGTGGCATTACACGCGTGCGGAGACTTACATATTAGGCTGTTGGAGCACGCTACTGAGGCACAGATACGAGATATTTTGGTGGCGCCGTGTTGCTATCATTTAATTCGACAGGGGCACTATGAACCGTTGTCCAAGATCGCACAACAGTGTGACTTAAGACTGAGTAAAAACGCTCTTAGGCTCGCAGCGCAAGGGCTTGTTACCGCCGGAAAACGGGAGCGAGAGTTGCGTCAAACGGAACTCGTGTGGCGCTTGGGTTATGAGTCTTGGCGCCAAGATCATTTAAATGACCCGCACTACCAACCGCTTAATTCAGTATCCAAGGCGATTTTTCCGGTTCATTCAAAGACTTTTGTCAGTGGGCTGCGGCACAACATGATATTAATTTAAGCTCATGTTTTGATCCTGACTATTGGTTAGAACGTGGTGAGCAGCGGTTTTTAGTGACTGAGGCGATAGAACAGGTGAGACTGAAATTTCAGCCATATCTTGAACGTTGGTTATTACTTGATAGGGCTGTATTTTTACAAGAGCAGGGCTATGAGGTATCTCTCAAGTCATTTTGTGAACGCGAGCTCACGCCGCGCAATACGTTAATAAAGGCACGAGCCCGTATTTGAACGGGCTCGTGGCTCAAGCAACAAAAACTTAGTTGCCTACTACAATATCATTTTCGACGTCTTCAACACCTTCGACACCTTCAGCCAGTTGGCCAGCTGTTTCCGCGTCATTTTCGGTGGCTACAGTACCGCGTAAGTAAACCGTTTTGTTGCGCGTTTCGACACTGATTTTTGAGCTATCTAAGCCGCCGTTGTCGAACAGAGCTGTTTTAACTTTTGCAGTGATAGCAGAATCCGAAAGATACTCGCCTGCCTCTTCCATCTTTTCTTCTGCAGCATCGCCCATTTTATCCGCGGTTTCTTTAGCAGACTCCATTGCTTGCTCGGTTTTGTCTTCCGCTGAATCTTGTGAACACGCAGCAAGACTTAAGCTTGCCAATGCCATCAAACTAACTAACGATAAAGTTTTTACTGATGCCATAAAACACCTCCTGTTTAAGTAGAACGATTTCTAATATAGTAGAAAATAAATGTCGTCACAGACTATTTACACGAGTTTTGCAATAAACGATCATAATAGTTGAACGTTATTTTCGAAATCATTGGGAATTTTTATGTCAGATGTGTTGCAGTCAGCGTTTAATGCATTTTTGGAAGAGCTCAAAAACTCCGAGTCGCTGATTCGTTTGACAGTGAGTACGCTCTTATTGATTTTGGTCGTGGCGGTGAGTCGTTTTTTATTACGTCGCTTTATTCGGCGCAATATTCAGTCGAGCGAGATGCGCAGACGTTGGCTGATTCAATTGCGCAATATTTTGTTGATCGTATTGGTCTTAGGCTTAGTTGTCATTTGGGGCCATGAATTACGCACGTTCGCGTTATCAATGGTTGCCATTGCGGTGGCGTTGGTGATTGCGACAAAAGAACTTATTCTGTGTGTCTCGGGCGCGCTCATAAAAGGCGGAGCGAGATCGTTTAATATCGGTGATAGAATTCAAGTTAAAGAATTTCGCGGTGATGTCATTGATCAGAATTTACTGACCACCACAATTTTAGAAGTAGGTCCAGGTCGCTCGATGCAGCAGCGTAGCGGTCGAATGGTGGTACTGCCTAACTCTCTCTTTGCGAGTGAAGCGGTGATCAATGAGAGTTATTCGCAGGACTTTGTACTACATACCTTCAGTGTACCCTTTTTACGTCAGCATGAATGGCGGCCTGCTAAACAGAAGTTGCTTGAGTTGGCTCAAAAACATAGCGAGCCATACCTTGAGCAAGCGAAGCGACATTTTGCACGACTGAGTTATCGCACTGGACTCGAGCAACCTGTGGTTGAGCCGCGCGTGACCCTTCAGTTGCAGTGTGCGGAAGAATTGCATTTAATTGTGCGGCTGCCCACCAAGGAGCACGATAGAAATCAAACCGAGCAAGCCATTCTTGCCGAGTTATTCGCTGACGACGATTATTTGGGTGACTATTTACCGCGCGCTTAGTCTGATTGATCGTTATCCGAGTCAGGCTTCTTTTTAGTTGCGAAGCCGTAGGCGGCGCCGAATGCGACGCCTAACGCGACACCCATAGCCACTTGATCCATGGCAACGCCAATTGCCGTTCCCAGCGCAACTCCGATGCCCATGCTGACACCGAGATTGCTGTTCTCTTTCGGTTTATTGTGTTCTGCCATACAGTGAACGCTTCTGTTCGATTTGTCGATTATGTATACCCGAGAGTAACAACAAAGCGGTAACGGCGCCAATTAAAGCAAACGCCATGTCCGATTGTGTATCCCATGCGTAACCCTGAGTCCCTAAAAACGCGTCTGCACCTTCACCGGTTGCAACAGCAACCCACCACTCAATCAATTCATAAAAGGCGCTAAACGCGAGGCAAAAAGAAGTAACAAATATAAACTGCCAAAGCCTTCCAAAAATAAGGTGATTGCGAACCACTATTTCGCGCACAACCATCGCGGGCACAAAACCTTGTGCAAAGTGACCTAACTTATCGTAATTATTGCGTTGCCAATCAAAGTAACTTCCCAGCGTGTCGAATAAAGGCACTTCGGCATAGGTGTAATGTCCGCCGACCATAAGAATGATGCAATGAATCAAAGCTAAACCATACACCAAACGTGTAAATGTAAAGCGTCGATATGTGATAGCCATCAGAAGAGCGCCGACTAGTGCAGGTAATACTTCTAGCCACCAGGTCAATGGATCTTTGGGATGGTATGCCGACCAAACTAAGCAGCTAGTAAATATGAGTACCCACACGAGTTTGTGCATTTTAACTGTCTCCGCTTTAAATCTATCGCGCCATAGTCAACTCATTTTCCTCGTCTTTCAAGTTAAAGTTTTTATGATTTAAGTCAAAGGGTTAGAAGAGGGGACTGATTAAACTGATAAATAGATAATTTGAGTGGAGATAGCTATGAGTATTTGGCAGCAATTTTTTAAAGACCCAGTGATTTTTTTCTCATTTACAGGGCTCGCGATTGTTATTGGTTTATGCGTTTTTTATGCGATCTATTTTTACATAAAGGCTAAGAATGCATGAGCCTCGGTCGGGTTACTGAAGTAGCCCGACATGCTCTGCTGCAATGCCTACGCCGACACCAATCAGTACTACGCCACCCACAACCTCGGCGTAGCGACCTATAACATGACCGGCATAGCGACCGATGATGACGCCTACAGTAACGGCGGCAAAAGTTGAACAACCAATAATAACGGCGACTAGGAGTATGTTGACATCAAGAAACGCCATACCTACGCCGACGGCCATCGCATCAATAGACGTGGCGATGCTGGTCAAAAATAGTTTTATGAACGGCTGCTGAGTTGGATCAACTTCACTGTCTTGGTCATCGTCTGATGATAAACCCTCTTTTATCATATGAAGACCTAGCAGGCTGAGTAATACTAATGCGACCCAATGATCGTACTCTGATATTATTTGAGCTGCCGCTTTACCTAATAGCCAACCTAACATCGGTGTAATGGCTTCCACGACACCAAATAAAATACCAATTTTCAATGCTTGCTTGACTGTCGGTTTGCGCATCGCAATGCCTTTACCGATCGCCGCAGCAAAGGCGTCGGTCGACATCGCTAACCCAATTAAAAACATTGATAATATACTCATAGTACCTACAAACTTATATGAATAGCGCTTTTTCGGCTATGATGCTTAGTGATGATAAATACAAAAAGTCCAGAGAGTGCCAGCAAACAGCCGACCCAACCTGTTGCTTGCCAAGTTAACGCAGAGTTTAACGACAAACCTCCTAGAAAAGCCCCCAAGCCGTTGGCGATATTAAATGCGGCATGATTGAGAGATGCCGCAAGTGTTTGTGACTCACCGGCCACGTCCATTAACCTGACTTGCAGTGCTGGCACCAACATAGCTGTCGTACCTAAGCAAAATGCCATGGGCAGAATAGTATATAGGGAATAGATACTGAATGGGAAAACGGCAAGCACGATAATTGCCCAACCGAGTGAACCTGCGATAGCCCACTTCATATTCATGTCGGTGAGTTTTCCACCGATAATACTGCCGGTAAATGATCCAAGCCCATATATGAGTAGTGCAATGGGAATCCAATACTTATGAACTTGGGTTGCCTCTAATAAAGTCGGCGACAAATAGCTAAGCACGGCAAACATGCCGCCAAATCCAACGCTTCCAATAGCAAGGGTGAGTAAAACTTGGCTGTTTTTCAATGCTTGAAGTTCTGTTCTAACCCGCGTTGATGTTGCTTGTTCTGGAGTAGGGACACAAGCGACGATAAGCAGTGCTGCTGTTAACGCGACGAGGCCGACCCCCATGTAAACGGTGCGCCAATCAAGTAATTGACCAAACCACGTTGCTAGCGGGTTCCCAACTAAGATAGCAACGGTCAGTCCCATCATGACCATGGTCACCGCCATGCCGCGTTGCGACTTTTTCACGAGTCCGGCGGCGAGCAGACATACGATCCCGCCATAAGCGCCGTGGGGAAGTCCGCTAATAAAGCGAAACAGTTGCAGTTCCGCGAAGCTTTCTGCACGAGCACTCAGCAAATTACTTGCTGAGTAAATGAGCATTAGGGTGATGATCAGTGGCTTTCGAGGCGCTCTAGCACCTAACAATGTGATGAGCGGTGCTCCAATAACCACGCCGAACGCGTACAAACTAATCAGGTGTCCGGTTTGTTGTGCCGATGTACTGAAGTCAGCGCCGACATCTGGCAACAAACCCATCATGACAAATTCGCCAATGCCGATAGAAAATGTGCCTATCGCCATGGCAAAAATGGCGATAGCGACTTGCGATCGTGAATAACTCATGGAATTTTTACAGCAAGAAAAAATGGACGCCTATGTTAAAGCTTTTCCTCGATGGTTGCTATTGTTCATGTTGATTAATCGAATTTGGTCATCTCGCTGTGATAGCATAGCCGTCTTAATCAATAACTGTTGGGAGTCAGTATTTTGCAACAACAGCAATATCCAATTGGTGTTCCCGGGCAGCCCTGGGGAGCGTCAGAGAAAAAGCAGTGGTTCGAGCAACAACGCGTGCAACGGTCATATCAAACTGATGTATTGAGTCAAATAGAGCGTTTTAAGGCGCGTTTTGACGTGCGTGAATATGGTCAGTTGAACTACGCGAATCAACACTACCCGCTCTATGCGGTTCTGACTGCGGAATGGGACGATGACAAACCCACGGTGCTAATTACTGGCGGAGTGCATGGTTATGAAACGAGTGGTGTACATGGCGCGCTAAAGTTCATTGATGAGCAGATGCAGTCTTATGAAGCGATTTTTAATTTTATTGTAACGCCATGTATTAGCCCTTGGGGCTATGAAACTATCAATCGTTGGAATCCGGATGCGATTGATCCGAATCGTTCGTTTTATTCGGAGAGTCCAGCCCAAGAGTCGGCTCTGGTGTTGCAATTGATAGAAACGCTCGGAGTCGACTTGCTCGCACACGTTGATTTACATGAAACGACTGATACTGATAATTCCGAGTTCAGGCCGGCTAAAGCTGCGCGTGACGGCGAAATCAACACTAATTGGAATATTCCCGATGGCTTTTATTTAGTGACTAATTCGGAGAATAAACAGCTTGAATTTCAACAAGCCGTGCTTGCAGAGGTGGCTAAGAGCACTCATATTGCGCCGGCCGATGAAGATAATCGTCTGATTGGTACAGACATTGATATACCGGGCGTTATCAGCTATCCCGCCTATGATCTAGGGTTGTGTATGGGACTCAGTCAGGCAATGTACGCGACAACAACAGAAGTGTATCCTGATAGTGAGAATGCAACGCCAGCCCAGTGTATTGATGCACAGGTTGCCGCGGTTATCGGTGCACTGAATTATCTTCGTTAACCTGAGTTGAGCGTCTGTTTGCTACACTCAAGCACCAACTGTTTTAGACAGGCTTGGCTTGTTTCGTCACATGCTTTTAAGTCGCAAGCCACCAATGCTTGCGACTGCATGAGCTTGAGAAGTTGGTCACGATCAATTGAGACGCTAACGCGTCGCGCTCGTGTTGCGATAGGTTGCATGTGGTGAGTTCCTTAAGCATTTAATTACCTAGATTATTAAAGATGAGAATCATTCGCAACAAATTGTATTTAACTTTTCAATGAACTTCTTCAGTGTAAAGAAATCATTCCCACAAAAATTATCTTAAGAAATATTTAAGAAAACATCTCTAAAGTTATCTTCAGTTTAGGCAGTCGTGCTTATTGCAGTGGAGATAGCTTCATGCCATCAAATCTAGGTTATATCCTTAAACAAGATAACCACACTCAATTAACCGCGTTTTGGATACATTCATCCGATCCACGGCGTTTAGAGGTCGAGCATTTTATATGCGAGCGTTACTGGTTCAGTTTTAATGCGTGCCTGACTCAGCTGCCGGAAAATATTTTAGCCGTCTATCAAAATGATCTGTTAGTTGCAGCCTGCGGAGTTCAGTTTGCCGATCAAAAAACTTTATTTTCCGAACAGTATATGGACCAAGCGTTGTGCAACTATTCGGTTCTGGGCAAACCTGTGCCTGCTCGACATGCAATTGCAGAAATCGGTTCGATGGCAACACTTGGACGTCGCTATTTACCTTATCTAGTCGAAGCCATTGTGTTCGCGCTGCGCGATGTTCAAAGAACATTAATTTTATTTACAGCGACACGCGGTTTGGCGCACTTTTTAGAGCGTCGCGGTATTGAGCTGCAAAAGCTTGCGTTGGCTGAACGTAGTAAATTGGACTTGGATGCTAACGCTGAATGGGGCTCCTATTATGCGCATCAACCTAGTGTTTTTGCCGGCTGGACAGCAAGCTATAAATTAGCCGATACCATACCACCACAAAGCTTGGTTCAAAGCTTTCAGGAGACAGCGCATGCTTGATTTACTGACGCTTTTAAAACGCCACGCACATAGCCCATCAATTGCCTTGCGAAGTGCAACCCATACGTTGTCTCATCGAGCGCTATGGGCGCGTGTTTCCGGTGTCGCCAGTTGGCTAGAAGGGCGTTCAGAACAGCGTATTGGCTTAGCGCTTGAGAATTCATTTGATTGGGTCATTTGGGACCTCGCCTGTTTACAGGTTAATAAGGTTCTCATTCCAATTCCCTCATTTTTTAGCGCTCAGCAACAGCAAAACGTACTACTCGATAGCGGAGCAGAGCTTTTAGTAGGCACGCATCTTGATGCAACGCTGTACGAGCACTTGGTCAACCACGGTCAACCCATAGCGAACGACTGTTGCTCAGTTCTAAAGCTGGCAAAAGCGCCTACTTCAACAGCTCTGCCAAAGGGTACGCAAAAAATAACGTATACCTCAGGTAGTACGGGGCAACCTAAGGGCGTTTGTCTCTCAGCTGACGGTATTGCAATTGTAGTTGACAGCTTATTGCAAAGATTACCGAGTCAATTGAACTCGACACACCTCGTGGTAATGCCGCTTGCGGTATTGCTAGAAAATATTGCGGGTGTTTATGTCACACTCGCGCTAGGTGCAGAGGTGATTTTGTTGGCAAATCATGAGCTTGGACTGATGGGCGCCAGTGGGCTGGATGCTGAACGCTTTGTGAAGAGCATCGTGCATAATCAAATCTCAACATTGGTTGTTCCGCCTGCGCTACTCGAAGTTATTTGTGCAGCGGTGGAGCATTGGGGGGTACCAGCGCGGCAGTTTGAATTTATTGCCGTCGGCGGTGCGCGATTAGCATCTTCGCTCGAACAGCGTGCGATGGATCTGCGGCTTCCGGTAGTGGTTGGCTATGGCCTATCTGAATGTGCGTCTGTGGTATCGTTGAATAATATTCAAGCGGAACGACCACTGGGCTCAGTTGGCACGCTATTGCCTCATGTTTCAACGCTTATTCACGAGGGTGAGCTATTGATTAAAAACCCGCTTATGTTGGGTTATTTAGGGGAGTCGGGGCGGACTGACGAATGGTTTGCAACTGGCGACTTAGCTCATTTTGACGAGTCAGGTCATTTATATATCGATGGCCGCAAAAAGAATATTATTGTCACTCCATACGGGCGCAATGTCGATCCAGAGTGGCTTGAAACCGAGCTAGCAACTCACCCCGCGATTGAACAAGTTTGTGTCAGTGGTGATGAGTCGTCTCCGCTGCGCGCACTTATTGTGAGCCAAGCTGCAGATGAAACCATTGAAGCTTTCATCCAGACAATAAATGCAACGCTTCCCGATTATGCACGCATCAAAACTATGAGGGTGCTAACCCAACCCTTTACCGTCGCCAATCAACAGCTGACAGGAACAGGCCGGCTAAGGCGCCAAGCAATTTTAAAGCAGTATCCACTCAGTGAGTCATCAACGGAGTACTAACCATGACATTTTTCGATACGTTGTGCGAGCAAACACAAACTGAACGAGCATTTTTACTTGATGCGCCTGTGATCAAAGATACTTTTGCAGGTGATATTACGCGCGAGCGGTATCAGTCCTTTTTAGGGCAAGCCTATCATCATGTGAAGCATACGGTACCGTTACTCATGCGCGCGGGGAGTCTGCTACCGCCCTCGTTAGAGTGGTTACGTAAAGCGGTTGTTGAGTATGTAGACGAGGAATATGGTCACGAGCGTTGGATCTTGAACGACTTAAAGGCAACAGGCGCGGATCCCGAGCGGGTGAAAAATGCCGAGCCACACTGGACGACCGATGCCATGGTGTCCGTTGTTTATGACCATATGCAACGCTATCACCCCGCTGCCTTTTTCGGTATGGCACATGTGTTAGAGGGAACTAGCGTACAACTCGCGACACAAGCGGCACATAAAGTGAAAGAACGTCTTGAATTACCTAATAGTGCCTTTAGTTATTTGCTCTCACATGGCGACTTGGATCAAGACCATGTCAAGTTTTTTGAGGACTTGATGAACCAGCTCACCGATGTGGATGCGCAGCAAGCCGTTATTCGAACAGCGCGTAGTGTGTATCATCTGTATGGCGAAATGTTCCGAGCAATACCTTCTTTGGCTGGAGAATGAGCCATGCGTATTGACTGGAACGCACAACATATTGTGCTCACCGGAGCAACCGGTGGGCTCGGTCAAGCGTTAGCTGAGCAACTTTCAGCGCTCGGCGCGCGGCTAACGCTTATCGGACGCAATGAGCAAGCACTAAAAGCGTTTGCCAAACGTCTGGAGCAAGACTATCTGGTCGCTGATATTACGCAACCAGAGCAACGCCAGAGAGTGGTAGCCCATGTGCGCGCGCAAGCAACGACTTTACCTGTAACAGGGTTAATCAATAATGCTGGTATGGCTGCCGAGGGGGTGCTATCGCAACAAGCCGAGCATGCCGAGGCGATGCTAGCGACGAATCTACTCGCTCCAATTTTGCTAATCAATGAGTTGTTACCAGAATTGAAACACCGCGCAAGCTTCATTCTTAACGTCGGTTCAGTTTTTGGCAGCATTGGCTTTCCCGGGCAAACACTGTATTGCGCAAGTAAGTTTGGTCTTAAAGGCTTTACCGAAGCACTGAGGCGCGAATTGTCAGATACGCTTGTGCGCGTAATGTATGTCGGTCCTCGAGCTATAAAAACAGGCTTTAACGGACCCTTAATGCAGGCGTTAAATGCACAAACTAAAACCCATGAAGATGAACCGCCGAACGTTGCGCAACAAATTATTCAACAAATTGAAAAGGGCCAAGTGAGTCGGCTTATTGGATTTCCTGAGAAATTGTTTGCGGTGCTTAATGGCATCAAACCGAGCTGGCTCGATGGTGAGATGTTCAAGATTAATCGTAAGTTAAAATCACTAATTAAGGAGTGATTGTCATGAAAAAGGTCGTCTATTCTGCGCTAACCGGGGCGCTGCTACTTGCAAGCTCACAGGTGTTAGCACAAACTAAGTTGTTGGACATACAACATCGCTGGGCGGAAGTAAATTATACGCTTACCGATGATGCACAAGAAGATGCATTTGAATCGCTCGCTAAAGAGGCGCAGGCGTGGGTTGATGCTGAACCTAATAACGCGGAGGCCCACATCTGGTTGGGGATTATTAAGAGTACAGAGGCGGGCGCTGTGGGCGGGCTAGGTGCTCTTGGATTGGCGAAAGAGGCAAAAGCCAGCTTAGAAAAAGCACTTGATATTGATCCCAATGCGCTATCGGGGTCTGCCTACGCAAGCCTCGGAACCCTTTACTATAAAGTGCCAGGTTGGCCGTTTGGTTTTGGTGATGATGACGAGGCTGAAAAGTTACTTAAAAAAGCACTGGAAATTAATCCGAAAGGTATCGATAGTAACTATTTCTACGCCGACTATCTTTACGAGCAAGATAAATACAAGCAGGCACTGACCTATGCGCAACAAGCGCTTGCTGCTGAGCCGCGTTCAGAGCGACCGCTTGCAGACGAAAAACGGCGCGCTGAGGTGCGCGCATTAATCGATAAAATTAATAAGAAATTATAATAACGTTAGGGATAACACATGCAATTATTACTGGTCGAGGACAATCAGACATTGGGGCAAGCCGTTGAGATAGGGTTGTCTCAACGGCAGTTTATGGTCACTTGGGTGCGCACGGGCGCTGCAGCGATATCCAGCATCAACCATCACGATTTTGATGTGGCAATTCTTGATTTAGGCTTACCCGATATTGAGGGCGAGCGCGTGCTACAGAGTATTAGAAAGAAAGGATTCGATATACCTATTCTAGTGCTTACTGCGCGAGATCAAACGAGTGATGTTATAAATTTGCTCGATGCGGGTGCCGATGACTTCATGACTAAACCCTTTGATGTGAACGAGTTAGCCGCTAGGTTGCGAGCCCTATTGCGTCGGCGAAGTGGTTATTCGTCTTCACGCATCGTGTGTGGTCCTATTACCATCGATACATCAAGCCGGGAGGCTTTAATCAATGAAAAGGAACTTACTTTATCGCGCAAAGAGTTCGAATTGCTTCAACTATTTGTCATGCAGCCTATGAAAGTTCATCCTCGTGATAAACTGGAGGCATTGTTGAGCTCAGATACGCATGTCGTGGAGAGCAATGCACTGGAAGTTCATGTCCACAACTTGCGGAAAAAGCTCGGTCAAAGAGAATTGATCGAGACCATTAGGGGAGTCGGTTACCGATTAAAATGCAAAGGCTAGCGCGTTTTTTTAGTAAGTTAAAGTCGATACGACGCCGTATACTTTTAACGGTGTCTGTCGTCTATTTATTTGGTAGTAGCGTATCGGCTTTGTGGATCTATTTTGAGGTGAGCCATGAAGTTGACGAACTGTTTGATGCTGAATTGATTCAGCAAGCTCACACAATGAACGCTTTAATCAGCCAATTTGAACTCGGTGATATCAGCGATCGCGTTGATGCTGTGGAATCTGATGCTGAGCTAATTTACCACACGCCTGATTGGCTTCAGGATTACGAGCAAAAATTGGCCATTCGTTTAGAGACGATGGATGGCGATATCATTTACTCAAGCCGCGACTGGCTTGATTCAGATCGCATTCAGTATACCGAGGGTATTTCGGAACTTCAGCAGGGCGAGTCGCACTGGTATGTGTTTGGTGCGACCAACCTGAAAAATGGTCTGCGAATGCTCGTTTTGCAAGAAGATGATTTTCGCACTGAACTGCGCGGGGATCTGACTATCGATACTCTGGTCCCTATTTTACTCATGCTGCCAGTCATCATCTGGCTAGGGTGGTGGAGTGTAAACTTTAACTTTGCCAGTTTTCAGCGTCTAGCGAGAACGATTCGTTCTAAACCGAGTGACAACTATGAACAATTGAGTGGTTTTGATGACACGGAAGAGGTCTCTGTTATTAGTCGCTCACTTAATCACTATCTAACTCGAGTAGAGCAGTCCTTCACGCGCGAAAAGCGGTTTTCTTCAGATGCAGCGCACGAGCTTAGAACACCTGTTGCTAATTTAAAAATACGCATTCAGAACCTGATTGATACATCAACGTCGACGCAAAAGGAATCACTTGAGTCACTGATGCTATCGGTCAATCAACTTGCCCGGCTTATTGATAACTTGCTGTTACTCTCCCGTACTGAAAGAGACCTTAAAAAGGAAGTGCCAATAAAACTGGCAACGCGAGTACGAGAGATCGTTGCTCAGTGGTACGACAAAGCCGAGCAGCGTGGACAGAATTTCGAGTTAAGCTTGGATGACACCCAACAGATTTATAGTGATGCGGCACTTTTAGATATTCTTTTAAGCAATTTAATCGACAACGCGATTAAATACGGTGCAGAGAATAGCATCATCACGTTACAGCAACGAGCACAAACATTAACCATATCTAACACCATCGCCCCTAATACAGCTTTGGATATTGAGCGCGTTGACGAGCGTTTTTACCGTGGCGGGCACCTCGATATTGAGGGCACAGGACTCGGGTTATCTATTGTGGGTAACATTGCACAGCAGTTAGGCGTGATGGTGAGCTTTGATTTATCGGAAACCAGTTTCACTTGTCAGTTATCGTTCTAAACTAATTGGCGTATCGTAGAAGATAAAGTAATCTAACTGTTAAAATAAAAAGAATAACGGTCTTATATGAATTCAACAGTGCGTAATATTGTACTGGTTATTGTGTGGCTTGGCTTGTGGCGTGCATCTGTTTTACTCGAGTTTGCACCTCATGCCAGTATTTGGTTTCCGTCGGCAGGTTTGTCATTCGCTGCTTTACTCGTGCTTGGCTGGCGTGCTGTTTTTCCTATTGCGGTGGCAGGCTTCGTCAGTACCGCGTGGATCGCTCAAATCTATAATGAGCCGCTAACGGTCACGGGTTGGTTCAACTCGAGTTTGCTTTTCGTACTCGCTCACACGATTCCGCTTGGGTTAGGCGCTTATATTGTGCGTAATGAATACCGGCGGAATGGTATCAATGGTTTCGCACGCACAGTTTTGATCTTTCTTGTGGTTGCCGCGCTCAGTGCGATGTTAACTTCATTTTTTGGCATTTTGGCGATCTGGGAAGGCGGGTTAATGACTCAGGCGCAGCCGTGGCTTTCATGGTTACCTTGGTGGATAGGTGATATGGCGGGGATTATTGTATTGGCCCCGGTGTTTATTGCTATCGTTTCTTGGCGGTATCATCAAGTGCAGTTAGAGTTAGGTGAACTCAATTTTAGTTTGACGGCGATTAATTGGAAAAAATTTGTTTCCCGATTAGCTCTCGTGTTGGGGCTTTTATTGATTTCACTTACGTTGGTGCATCATTCTCAGCGCATAGAAGCCTCGTTTACTGTGTTTTTTATCATTTTACCTTTCTTATGGATAGCAACGACCACCAGTCAGCTCACTACCGTGTTTATTTTAGCTATCTTTAGCACGGTATTGGCGTTTTTGGTCTCGCAGTTACACGTGATTGATTTCGCTCTTGTGTATCAGTTTGCGATGATTACGACTGCGGGCTGTGTCTGGTTTGCATTGACGATTCCTACCTTGATGACACAAAACGCACAACTGGCACAACGCGTCGCTCGCGATGGTCTAACAAAGGCGGCTTCGCGTGGACATTTTATTCAGCGCTTGGAAGCAGAGTTGCAACGCAGTACCCCAAACTCAACCTGTTGTTTAGTTATTTTTGATTTTGATTTTTTCAAGCAAATCAATGACCGGCACGGACACATTCTGGGCGATCGCGTGCTCGTATCAGTCACGAATTATGTCAGTCAGTTGTTGAGAGAAAATGATATTATGGGGCGCTTTGGCGGCGATGAGTTCATGTTAATGTTTCCAGCGACGGAGTTTTCTGAGGCTCAAGTTATAGCCAAACGCTTGTGTACTGGTATCAGTCAGCTTACTATTGATGGGCTGGATGAGCCTGTAACTTGTAGTTTTGGGGTCGTTGAGTGTCACCCCAGTGAGCATGCGGTTTCCGCGATTGATAGAGCCGATAGAGCGCTCTTGCTCGCCAAACAGCGCGGTCGAAGACAAGTTGTTGGGAGTGCAGCCTGACCTATAGATTAAAATCAGCGATGAACTCTGAAGAATTGCAGATTAACAGCTTGTTGGAACAATGCTATGGTCGTTAAATAATAATAAAAAGAAGCCGTACAAGGAAAAGCCAGTGTGAGAGATTGTAAGATACTTGAACAATTGATGAATGCTATGGAAAGCGCATCGCTGTGTGTTCGAGTAAATAGTGCAGGACAAGTTATTTGGTTCAGCGACGCCCTCAAACAACTCGATAGCCAACAAACAATTACTCTGGGTATGCCGCTCAGTAAACTGTTGCATGCTGATTTGCGCAGCCAGTTACTCGATCAATTCGATTACACGGTCACCCAACATAGCCATTGGCAGGGGACTGTGAAGTTAAACCTCGGTAGTCGCCGAGCTGACTGGTTTAAAGCTATCTTCGTACCGCTGTACGATGATAACCAGTGCTTGCAGGAGCAAGTATTGGTGCTTCAAGACATCTCAAGGGAGGTGTTTTTAGACGAACTCTTGAACGAGTCACGTTTTGATCAAACAACTGGACTGCCCACACGAGTCGATCTACTCGCTGATATTAAGCGTGTGAACACACAGACGGTCGCGATTATTGATATTCGTAAATTCCGTAGTTACGCCGACTTTTACGGTTTGGAATTTGGTGATCGTTTACTCATGAATTTTAGCGAGATCTGTAAGTCATTTTTTAAAGAACGACATATCAATATTTATCGGTTGTATGGCGATAAGTTTGCTTTAGCACCTTCATTTAGGATGGTCCCCGCATTATTCGAACAACAACTCCAGCGATTTTACGCACATATTATCGCTCATCACATTGAAGTTAATGGCGCTAATGTAGCGCTCGATATCGCAATTGGGATGGGCGTGGGCAAAGGAAAACTTCTCCAGCTCGCTGAAAGTGCTCTAGCGAGAGCAAAAACAGTCTTCTCCGGACAGCGAATACACGTTGTACATGAGCGTGAATTTTGTGCTAAAAACTCGATTAACTGGTTACCCAAAATACAATCGGCGATTAGAAACAATCGTTTTATCAATTACTATCAACCGATAA
Organism: Idiomarina sp. T82-3; assembly: GCF_001577655.1. Lineage (NCBI taxonomy): Bacteria > Pseudomonadati > Pseudomonadota > Gammaproteobacteria > Alteromonadales > Idiomarinaceae > Idiomarina > Idiomarina sp. T82-3. Next base: position 38,349 of record NZ_LSBQ01000005.1, read on the forward strand.
GAAGCAGCAGCGGGCAGCGTCCTGACTATTATGAAGCCTTAGTTAGGATGCGCGATGGCGAACAAGATATTCCGCCAGGATTTTTTCTCGATAAAGCGAAAACGACACGTTATTACCCAGAGATTACTCGTCGAGTGGTTGAGCAAGCCGTTGTTCAGTCTGCACAACACGATGTTCAAATATCGGTCAATGTATCGATTGAGGATATTTTGAACCCCGAAACGGTCGCATTTATTACCGACCAACTCGAAGCTTATCCTGAGTCTAAGTTAATTTTCGAAATCACTGAAACGGAGTCCACTGAGGACTTCTCGATGGTCGATGAGTTTACTCGTCGCGTGCGTTCACTGGGTGCTGAAATCGCGATTGATGACTTCGGCGTTGGTTACTCAAATTTTTCGCGCTTAATCCAACTGAGGCCCGATTACCTGAAGATCGACGGCAGTATTATTAAGAACATTCTCGAGGATGCAAGTAGCGCGAGTATATTAAATGGTATGATTAGTATATGTCGTGAGCTAAAAATACCGATGGTCGCTGAGTTTGTTGAAACTGAGCAGGTCAATGGCTACTTGACTGAACAACAAATCGAGTTTTTGCAAGGCTACTATATTGGCCGGCCGTCGCCAGACATCATTAAGCTAAACTAACGCGATACGACGTGTCGTTTTAAAATGCGCTGTGCTTCTTTTGTTCCCGCGGCACTTTTTTTGATGCGATACAGTGTATCGCGAGCAATCGGGCGATACTCGTCAACGTCGACGATCGGCGAAGGATAATCCTCACCTAATTTAAACCCGTACATCTGTGCTTCCATCGGCGTTATTCGATACGGCGCATGCTTGAGCTCGAGTGGCAGTTCGGCAAGCTCTGGCACCCATTGATCAATATATTCCCCGGTCGGATCCTTTTCTATTGCCTGCTTTTCGGGGTTGTACATTCGTATGGTGTTAGTGCCGATGATACCGGCTTGCATCTGAATCTGTGGATAATGAATGCCAGGTTCAAAATCAAGAAACAGCGCGGCAAGGTGAGTTGTTGCATACTGCCAGTGAATATGAAGATAGTGACATAAAAAGCTCACTAACAGCGCGCGCATGCGAAAATTAATATAGCCGGTTTGGAGCAGGCAGCGCATTGCCGCATCGACCATGGGGTAGCCCGTTTTTCCTTGTTGCCAAGCCTTAAGGTGTTGCTCGACCTGGGTATCCGAGCGGTAAGGATAGTTTTCGTAGGCACGGTTAAGCGGTGCATGTTGCATCGCCGTTTCGGATTCGAATTTTTGAATGAAATGACAGTGCCAGTGGAGGCGCGATAAGAACGCATTGAGTGGCCGTTTCCATCCTGTTTCACGGCGCTTATCGACAGTCGCTTGATAACATTCGCGTAAGCTGAGATTACCCCATGCTAAATAGGGGGATAAACGGCTACAGTGGTGCTGGGCGCGAATGGGTTGAGAAATACTGTAATGATAAGCTCGGCCGCGTTGCTCAAGAAAGCTGTTTAAAGTAGCCCACGCTGCGGCGGGGCCTCCGTATTGAAACGACGGGCGACGTTCGAACCAAGATTTAGGTAGCGTGCGATAGTCAACACTCACTGCTTTAACTGGCTGAATGCGCGCAAGGTCAGGTGTTGCCAGTGGCGCTTTCATGGTCTCATACCAATGTTTTTGCCATTGTTGGCGGCTATTAAGACCTCGCTGCACAGCCCCAGTAGGAGATTCGAACCAATTTACGTGGTGCTGGCGACACCAGCTAGCGACCTGTTTGTCGCGGTCGAATGTATTTAGTAGACCAACTTCCTGATGACTATAAAGGCTCTCGATAGAAAACTGTTGATGCCAAATTTGAAGTTGTTCAACCGTATCGCCATAGGTGACGTAAATTTGAGTATTGTATGCTTTTAGCTTGCGATTAATGTCACGAATTGATTCGACGATAAAGCGCCAATGGCGCTCATCGTAGTGCGGGTCATTCACTAACCAAGGTTCAAAATTAAACCAGAGTAGCGTGGGGCGCCCGGTTGAAATAGCGGCTTTGAGCGGTTCATGATCGCTTAGCCTGAGGTCCCTTTTAAACCAAACAACGTTTATTGCCATCAGCTTAGAGGCCAGTCCGCCGCATCGGTGAAGTCGATTTTTGAGACAGCTTGCTCGCCATGCCAGCGCTTAATAAACTCACCGTTGGGATCGTAGGTTTGCGTTTGCTTATCGAGGTTAAAGCGCCTTGAGCCTCGGGGATCAGCGCCTACGCCTGCTAGGTATTGCCAGTTGCCCCAGTTTGAAGCCACATCGTAATCGATTAGCTGTTGTTCAAAATAAGCCGCGCCGTAACGCCAATCTAGCTGTAGCTCATGAATAAGACAGCTTGCGACCAATTGGCGTCCTCTGTTCGACATGTAACCTGTTTGGTTAAGCTGGTGCATGCAGGCATTTACTATAGGATAGGGGGTCTGACCCTTACACCAAGCAGCAAAACGCTGAGGATAAAAGCTTGTCGCAGGTTTTTTATCTTGGATGCCACTGAATTTAAACACCTTTTCTTGATAGCTTCTTAAGTACCAGTGAAAATACTCACGCCACATAAGCTCGAAGACAATCCAATAGGTGGATTCATTGGCACCTTGGGTCGCTTCGTAGTTTCTTAAGGCATCAATGACCTGACGAGGTGATATATTGCCAAGGGCTAATGCCGCGGAGAGTTTGGTTGAGTCCGCGAAATTATCAAGCGCGTTGCGCGTTTCCTTATAATGACTCGGCGCTGAAGACTTGAAGTATTGGGTTAGGTGTTCGTGCGCGGCGAGTTCCCCACCTTGTAAGTAGCCGCTGGGTTCGACAAATGGTGTGTGCTCTGAAGCGATGGTACGTCGGGGCATTGGCGGTAAAGCTTTTAATTGTGATAGTGCTTGGCCGCTGGGAAAGGTCTCGGCGAGCGGCTCAAAGCGCTTGCGAAACGCGGAATAGGTTGCCGGTAATTCCTCTAATGGGAAATCGAGTTCGCGCTCGGTTAACAGTGTGTGGTTACTTACGCGCTCAAAAGTAATGTAGGGGAAACGCTTTACTAAAGTATCCCAGCGGCGCCGCTCGTATACGCCTGGGTCATCGCTACAATAAACCGCATCGACTTCTAAGGTGCTGATGAGCGTTGATATTTCGGTTGTCGGCTGGCCTTTACGAATAATCAGTTGTTGACCGTGTTGCTGTAACGAGGCGGCTAAGTCAGCGATCGCCTGTTGTATATACCGCCAACGCGGTTGACTGATGCCGTTGAGGCCATATCGGTTTCCTTTAAACCAGCTCTCATCAATGACGAAACAACATACCAACTGTTGGCACTGTTCTGCAGCACGGATCAGGGTTAAGTTATCAATGAGTCGCAGATCGAGGTTAAACCAGACTAATCCTGTTTGATGTTTTGCTTCCATGAATTGAACTTTACATATGATATGACGTACTTTGGGTATACGAAAAAAACAATAAATTGGACGTGATCATGACATCAGTAAAAACAAAATGGATCTATCTACTCGGCTTCGGCGGTTTGCTTCCGTTTCTCGGGTTATCATTATCAAGTTTGATGGCGATCGAATTGCCTTTGATTGGTAACCCATTACCTGCGTTGGTTTCTTATGGGGCGGTTATATTGAGTTTTTTATCCGGCATATTATGGGGGCGGGCACTTCATCGAGCGGACACTGAATCAACCCAAGGGTTAATAATTACAAGCAATGTTTTTGCTTTACTCGCTTGGCTAACCTTATTACTCAACACAATATTTTGGTCGCTGTTACTGCAAATCGTTGGCTTCGCTTTAGTACTATTTTTTGAGCGCAAGCTGGCGCGTGGAACAACCATGACCAGCCAGTCACGGTATTATCCTATGCGTTTAATGCTGACTGTGGGAGTCATTGTTTGTCAGATTCTCGTATTAGGAAATCATATTATTTAGTACGGATATAAAAAAGGGCTGCATTCGCAGCCCTTTTTAAGGTTAACGCAGTCGTTATTTTGTTTCTTTCAAAATGGTGACTTCGCCTAGGTTCATTTCACGAACCTTGTCTTCGATAACGTCGAGATCGCCTATGATAACCCATGTTAATGCGTCAGGGCGCAGTAAATCCTTCGCTTCGCTCTGAACTTGGTCAAGCGTGATGGCCGAAACTCGGCTCGGATAAGCTTCTAAGTACTCAATCGTCTTACCTTTGTTCAAGGTTTCGGTGAGCGCACTCATTAACGCACTTTTTGTTTCATAGGCGCCAGGGAGCTTAGCTGTTTTATTAGCGATCACTTTCTTGAGCTCATCTTCGGTGGCTGGTTTATCACCTTCGTACTGATTGTACTCTTTAAGGATCTCCTCAATCGACTCGGTTGTTTTATCGATTTGCACAGGTGCTAATGCGATTAACAAACCAGGGCCCTCAGAGTCTAACCAGATTGAACGCGCGCCATAAGACCATCCTTTATCTTCACGGAGATTCATATTAAGACGGCTTGTAAATGAGCCACCTAAAATGGTGTTGGTCACGTCAATCAAATCCGCTTTTGCAGTAGTGCCGGACGGTGCTAATTGACCGGCAATAATCAACGATTGCGGTGTACCTGGCTGATCAATTAAGAATACACGTGACTCTGAGCGAGGCGCCGGTGTATCAAGTTGTTTAGTCGGAACCGCGGTTGTCGGTGCTTGCCACTCGCTGAATGCCTTCTCAAGCAAAGGCTTGATTTCAGCCTCAGTGGTATCGCCAACGATAACCAATTTTGCATTGTCTGGACGTAACCAAGTATCTACGTATGACACTAAATCGTCGCGCGTTAACGCTTTAATTGAGTCAATCGTGCCTGACCCCGTTAGCGGCTGACTATATGCATGGTTTTCGTCGAACATTAAGCCTGGTAAAACGCGTAGCGCTTGCGATTGTGGACGCGCCTGTTCCTTGCGAATATTTTCGATCCAGTTAGCGCGTTTACGCTCGATCTCATCCTCAGCAAAGGTTGGGCGTTGTAATACCTCATCCATGAGGTTCAGGCTCTCGCCCAAATTAACGGTGAGCGTGTCTAGCGAAATGGTTGACGTATCTAACCCCGCACGTGTTGATAATTGTGTACCTAAACTCTCTAGACGCGCGGCAAGCTCCATCGATGAGTAGTTTTCAGTGCCTTCGTTGAGCATATCCATCGCAAAGCTCGCGGTACCCGACTTTTTACCTGCATCCGCGGCATAACCGGCATCAAAACTCAAAGAAAGCTCTACGGTTGGTGTGTCGTGGCGCTCGGTTAAGTAGACTTCAAGCCCATTTGATAAAGTGAATTGCTGAAGCTCAGGTAGTTCAAGTTGTGGTAGGTCACCCACATCCGGTAACTGACTGCGATCACTCATGCTCTCGCCAGCAGTATAGTCAGGTTGTGGCTCCACAAATAGGGTAAAGTCACCGCTGCTTAACCACTCATTTGCCGTAGTTTGAAGATCCGCCGTTGAGGCGCTCTCGACCCAGTCCATTTCTTGGGCGTAAAAACCTGGATCGCCATGATAGACTGCGCCTGACGCAAGAATGTCGGATTTACCACCGAAACCACCCACTTTCTCAGCTTGGCGAACGAAAGATGCCATGGTTGAAAAGCGTGTGCGATTAAGTTCCTCTTGAGTCGGTCCATCGGCGAGTAGCTTGTTCAACTCTTCGTTAATGATGCTTTCGATGCGTTCAAGCTCAACACCTTGCTTGGCGTCTGCAATCACCATAAATTGGCCTGCAACGTCACGCGCATATTGGAAGCTAGATACACTGGTCGCGATCTGCTCATCATAAACGAGGCGTTGGTACAAACGTGAGTTTTTACCGCCGGCCAAGATATCTGAGAGCAGTGATAGATATTCAGAGTCTTCTGTTCCCATCGGAGGGGTGTTCCACACTTTATAAATACGTGATGATGGGACGTTATCTTCCATCACAGCGCGTTTGCTTTCATCACGTTTAGCTATCCATTGCTCCGTCTTCTTAATCGCTTTACCCGGCGCAATGTCACCAAAGTATTTTTGCATTTTTGCTTTAGCGGTCTCGACATCGATATCACCCGCTAATACAACAACCGCATTGGCTGCGCCGTAGTAATCTTTAAACCACTGGTGGACGTCATCCAAGCTCGCTGCATTCAAATCTTCCATAGAGCCAATGACAGACCATGAATAAGGGTGGCCTTCTGGAAAGGTTTGTTCAGCCAAATAGCCCCAAACCCGACCATAAGGTTGTGCTTCACCTTGGCGTTTTTCGTTCTGCACCACACCGCGCTGCTCATCTAGCTTATCCTGTGTAATAGCGCCGAGTAGGTGACCCATGCGATCGGATTCCATCCACAGTGCCATATCTAAGGCTGGGGTCGGTACATTCTCAAAATAGTTAGTGCGATCGTTATTGGTGGTGCCGTTCATCTCGGTCGCGCCAGCACGTTCAAACGGACCGAAATACTCGTCATCATAGTTTTCAGAACCGTTGAACATTAAGTGCTCAAACAGATGAGCAAAACCTGTCTTGCCTACTTTTTCGTCTTTCGAGCCGACGGAATACCATACGTTGACAGCAACGATCGGGGCTTTTCGGTCTTCATGAACGACAACGGTTAAACCATTATCGAGCGTAAATGTCTCGTAATTGATATCAACTTGAGGTAGGTTTTGCTGTTGTACAGCAACTGTTTGTGTGTTTTCACGTTCAGCAGAGGTCGCTTGACAGCCCCCCAGCAATACGGATGCAACGGCCATCGCCGTGAGCGTTTTTACCATTTTCATGTTGTGTCATCCTAATTGTTGTATGTTACATCACTATATTAAACAGCGTTAAATGAACTATGTAGCTTTAGATGTTTAAAAATTGTAACTAAATTAGACAAAATGGATTTTAATGCAAGGGTTTTAATTAGCGGTGGAATCAAGGATAATTGCGCGCGGTCAGAGAGGTTACAAGGAAATGACAGGGTTGTGAGTAAAACGACAGTTATTGCTATTGCGGGGGCATCGGCCTCGGGTAAGAGTCTTTTTGCATCGACAGTTTATCAGGAACTGGTTGCAGAGTTAGGTAGTGACGGCATTGCGATTTTAGCCGAAGATGCATACTACAGAGACCAAAGCCACATGACGATGGAGCAGCGCGTGTTGACGAACTATGATCAACCGTCTGCATTTGAACATGACTTACTAAAGCAGCATATTCGCGATCTGCGTGATGGCAAAGCCGTCGAAATGCCGCAATATAGTCATACCACTCACACGCGACTGCCTGAGAGTATTCCTGTAGCCCCGGCGAAAGTCATTATGGTTGAGGGCATTTTACTCCTGACAGATCCTTCTTTAAGAGAAGAGTTCGATATCTCGGTATTCATGGATACGCCTCTTGATATTTGCTTACTGCGCCGTATTAAGCGCGATATCGAAGAGCGTGGTCGCAATTTGCAATCGGTCACAGAACAATATGAAAAATATGTTCGTCCAGCCTTCTTCGACCATATATTTCCTTCCAAGCAGTATGCTGATCTCGTAGTAACCCGAGGCGGGCGAAACGAAATTGCGATTGATATAATAAAAACAAAAATACGCCAGCTGCTGGCTGAATAACTCACGGTCCTTTATGAATAGTTTACTTGGCATTGCCGTTATTTTCTTCGTTGCTTTCTTATTGTCCACTAACCGCAGAGCCATTCGCTGGCGCACGGTTATTGGCGCATTTTCGATTCAACTTTTACTTGCTTGTTTTGTACTGTATGTACCGGTCGGACGAGAAATGTTATTTGGCTTTGCCCAAGGCGTTTCGACAGTGATTGGCTACACTGGAGCGGGCATTAACTTTCTATTTGGCTCGCTTGCCAGTGAAGACTTTGGTTTTGTTTTCGCGATTCAAGTATTGAGTGTCATTGTTTTCTTCTCATCGCTTATTTCGGTGCTTTACTATTTAGGCATTATGAAGTGGGTTATTAAAATTTTAGGCGGCGGGTTGCAACGCTTGCTTAATACCAGCCGTCCCGAATCGATGTCTGCTGCAGCAAATATTTTTGTTGGCCAGACTGAAGCGCCGATGATGGTGCGGCCATTTATCGGCACGATGACGCGTTCAGAGTTATTCGCTGTGATGGTCGGGGGCATGTCTTCTGTATCGGGTTCTGTATTAGCGGGTTATGCCGGTGTGGGGGTAGAGCTGAAGTATTTGATTGCTGCGAGCTTTATGGCTGCTCCCGCCGGTTTTTTAATGGCCAAGATGATGATTCCGGAAACGGAAAAACCACGCAATGACCTGACCGAAGTCGAGGTTGATGATCAATCGGCTAACGTGATTGATGCGGCGGCAACAGGAGCTTCAAGCGGTCTACAACTAGCGATGAACGTCGGGGCTATGTTGCTGGCGTTTGTGGCACTAATTGCACTGGTAAACGGTATATTTGGCTGGGTCGGTGGCTGGTTTGGTTATCCCGAGCTGACTTTACAAGAAATATTTGGTTATGTATTTCAGCCAGTCGCCTATGTTTTAGGAGTGAGCTGGGATGAAGCACAGCTGGCCGGTAGTTTTATCGGACAAAAGCTGGTGATCAATGAATTTGTTGCTTACCTTGATTTCGTTAATTACAAAGATCAGTTGAGTGAGCATTCGCAAGTTATCATTACCTTTGTTCTGTGCGGTTTTGCTAATTTCTCATCGATTGCTATTTTGCTTGGTGGTCTCGGTGGTATGGCTCCGAGTCGACGTCACGATATCGCACGATTAGGTATGCGCGCTTTATTGGCGGCAACGCTCGCTAATATGATGAGTGCAGCCATTGCAGGCTTCTTTATTGGACTAAGCTAGCATGTAATTGACACGAATTAAGAAGCCGGCTGTTAAGCCGGCTTTTTTGTGTCTAAAGGTTAGCGTGGTTAGCTGCGGTCGCGGATCATGCCCTCTTGTATTGTCGATGCAACTAAGGTGCCTTCACGGTTAAATAGTTGACCGCGAACTAAGCCGCGTGCACCACTCGCAGAAGGACTGTCAATCGCATACAGTAGCCAATCATCCATGCGAAAATCACGATGAAACCACATCGCATGGTCGATGGTCGCGACCTGCATTTTGGGTTGCGCGAAACTCTTACCGTGTGGCTGTAATGCGGTGGGCAAAAAGTTAAAGTCCGAAGCGTAGGCGAGTAAGTATTTGTGCACGCGAGGGTCATCAGGCATGGCGCCATTAGCGCGTAGCCAAACGTAACGTTTCGGCTCGTCTTTTTCGGGTTTAAATGGATTGTATGAGGTAACAAAGCGCATTTCGATGGGCTTTTCGCTGATGAATTTGTTGCGCAGCGGTGCAGGGATCAGTTCTTCGTGTTCACGATAAATATCAATGTCCGAGACTAACCCTTCAGGACCAGGTACATCAGGCATCGCGTCTTGATGCTCAAAGCCCTCTTCGTGTTGCTGGAACGATGCTGTCATGTAGAAAATAGCTTTACCGTGCTGAATCGCCTTAACTCGACGAGTCGAGACACTATTACCGTCTCGGATAACCTCGACATCATAAACGATAGGCTTTTTGGCATCGCCTGGGCGTAAGAAGTAGCTGTGAAATGAATGACAAAGACGTTCAGGAGGTAAAGTTTCTTTGGCCGCAGATAAGGCTTGACCGATCACTTGACCACCAAATACCGCGCCAAAGCCCAGATCTTGACTGTTTCCACGGTATAAACCTTGTTCAATTGTTTCCAAGCGAAGTAAATCAAGGAGGTTATCCAAAACTTGGCTCATTGCCTATTTCCTTTGTTTATGATTAATATCAATGCAGTTAGTTTAACGAAATGATCTGATTTAGTCTTTAATCACTACTTATATAGACACAATTATTCGTAAAAATAGATGGTTATGAGTGAAATTTGAGCGCTTGTTGGTAGCTCTTTACAGCGCAATATGTTTGCATAAATTAAAAGGCTTGGTTGAACCTAGCCTCATTGACTATATTAATAAAAACCTATCAGCTTAACTAACGCAAGAGCGAACGGGAGAGTACTATGTCAGGCAAAGACAGTCTGAATACGTTAAGTACATTGGATGTTAATGGTAACTCGTACGAGTATTACAGTTTACCGAAAGCAGCCAAGGAGCTCGGCAATATCGATAAATTGCCCGCTTCGATGAAAGTACTGTTAGAAAATCTACTTCGTAACGAAGATGGGGAAACCGTCACTCGTGAAGACCTAACTGCAATGGTGGACTGGTTAAAAGAACGTAAAATTGATCGTGAAATCCAGTATCGTCCAGCACGTGTCCTGATGCAGGATTTTACAGGCGTGCCAGGCATTGTTGATTTGGCAGCGATGCGTGATGCGGTCAGTAACGCAGGGCAAAACCCGGAGCAAATCAATCCTCTATCACCCGTGGACTTGGTTATCGACCACTCAGTGATGGTTGACAAATACGCATCACCCGAGGCGTTCAAAGAAAACGTACGCATCGAGATGGAGCGTAATAAAGAGCGCTATGAGTTCCTACGTTGGGGTCAGAAAGCGTTTGAAAACTTCCGCGTTGTACCGCCGGGCACCGGCATTTGTCACCAAGTCAACCTTGAGTATCTCGGTAAGAGTGTCTGGACCAAAGAAGAAAATGGTAAAACCGTCGCGTACCCAGATACGTTGGTAGGTACGGATTCACACACCACCATGATCAACGCGCTTGGCGTGTTAGGCTGGGGTGTTGGCGGCATCGAGGCCGAAGCCGCCATGCTCGGGCAACCGGTTTCAATGTTGATTCCAGAAGTCGTCGGTTTCCGTATGACGGGCAAATTGAATGAAGGTGTGACGGCAACTGACTTAGTGTTGACGGTAACGCAAATGCTGCGCGAGAAAGGCGTGGTTGGTAAATTCGTTGAGTTTTATGGTCCAGGTTTGGATAACTTGCCACTGGCAGACCGTGCAACCATTTCAAACATGTCGCCAGAATACGGTGCGACCTGTGGCTTTTTCCCAGTGGATGAAGAAACTATCAACTACATGCGTTTGTCAGGTCGTGATGAAGAGACGCTGGCGCTGGTTGAGTCCTACTGTAAAGAGCAAGGCTTGTGGCGTAGCAATGACAACGAGCCAGAGTTTACTGATACGCTTGAGTTGGATCTGAGTGAAGTGCGCGCATCGCTTGCGGGACCTAAGCGTCCACAAGACCGTGTGAACATGGAGCAACTGGGTAGCAACTTTGATCTTATCTTAGAGACTAACGGTAAAGCCAACGAAAAAGATAAGTCGGTTCCGGTGAAAGGCCAAGACTTTGAGCTTTCTCACGGCGATGTTGTGATAGCTGCAATTACGTCCTGTACCAATACATCAAACCCCAGTGTGTTGATGGCGGCAGGTTTGCTCGCTAAGAAAGCGGTTGAGAAAGGTCTTATTCGCCAGCCTTGGGTTAAGTCTTCATTTGCGCCAGGCTCTAAAGTGGTAACTGACTACTTGGCGAAAGCCGGTCTGACGCCGTACCTTGAAGAGCTTGGCTTCCATCTAGTTGGCTACGGCTGTACTACATGTATCGGTAACTCAGGTCCGTTAGATGACGAGATCAGTGATGCGATCAACGAGGGTGATTTGACGGTATCGTCAGTGCTATCGGGGAACCGTAACTTTGAAGGTCGTGTTCACCCCGATGTGAAAGCAAACTGGTTGGCTTCACCACCGTTGGTCGTGGCTTATGCTTTATCAGGTACAACGCGTACCGATCTGAGCAAAGATCCGCTCGGTAAAGATAAAGACGGTAACGATGTGATGTTAAAAGACATCTGGCCAAGCAGTTCTGAAATTGCCGAAGCCGTTAAGACGGTTGATAACGAAATGTTCCGTAAGGAATATGGCGAAGTCTTTAAAGGTGATGAAGAGTGGCGTTCTATTAAAGTCGCGGAAGGTAAAACCTATGATTGGCAGGATGATTCAACCTATGTGAAAAATCCACCATTCTTTGACGACATTAATGAGCCGTTGGCTGATCCAAGCGACATCGAAGATGCCAATGTGCTTGCAGTGTTTGCTGACTCGATCACGACTGACCATATCTCACCAGCCGGTTCGATCAAACCGGACTCGCCAGCAGGTCGTTACCTGCAAGAAAATGGTGTAGAAGTGAAAGACTTTAACTCGTATGGCTCTCGTCGCGGTAATCACGAGGTCATGATGCGCGGTACCTTTGGTAACATTCGCATCAAAAACCAAATGCTTGATGGCGTTGAAGGTGGTTTCACCAAGTACATTCCGACTGGCGAGGAAATGTCGATTTACGATGCAGCAATGAAGTACATCGAGAACGACACGCCGTTGGTTGTGCTCGCCGGTAAAGAGTACGGTACTGGCTCAAGCCGTGACTGGGCAGCGAAAGGTACGCGGTTATTGGGTGTCAAAGCCGTGATTGCCGAAAGTTATGAGCGGATCCACCGCTCTAACCTGATTGGTATGGGTGTCTTACCGTTGCAGTTTGAAGACGGTCAAGGCGTTGAAGCGCATGGCTTGACAGGCGATGAAACCATCTCGATCAAAGGTTTAAATAAAGACCTTAAACCAGGGCAGATGCTCGATGTCGTTGCGAAAGGTAAAGATGGCAAGGAAGTAGAATTCCAAGCTAAATGCCGCATTGATACTTCAAATGAGATGAAGTACTACAAAAACGGCGGTATCTTGCATTACGTACTGCGTCAAATGCTCGAAAAGAAATAAGCACTTGATAGCGATAAAAAGGCCGCCCGCATATTCTATGCGGGCGGCTTTTTTTTTTGAGAGTAAGCAGGCTAGATGTTGAGTGAACGCCCGCCATCAACCTTAATTGACTCACCCGTAAGGAAGGGATTGTCGCGTAAAAACTTGACCGTCTCTATCATCGGCTGCAAACCGCCTTCAACATTCAGTGGTGTTTCGGACATAACCTTCTGACGATGCGCGTCATCGTGGTCGGGTAAAAAGAGAATCGGACCCGGTTGGATGGCATTGACCCGAATTTTGGGCGCTAAAGTTTTAGCAAACCCTTGCGTCATATTCGCTAGCGCAGCTTTTGCGCCGCAGTAAGCAATATAGCTCGGTGAAGGACTGTCAGTGTAGATATCAGTGATATTCACCACCAAAGGGTTATCACTGTGCTCGAGTAGCGACTGAAGTCCAGTAATGAGTAAGTAAGGAGCTACCGCGTGAACATTATAAACGGCCGCTAGTGCGTCGGTGTCGCTATCAACAGTCTCGTTATCAAAAAAGCACGATGCATTGTTGACTAACATATCGAGCGTATCGGTCTTTTTTTTAATCTGCTCAATCAATGACTGTACCGCGCTAGGCTCGTTAAAATCGGCTTGTAAAGGAGTCGCACCGCGCTGTTCGAGCGCCTCAACTCCGTTTTTAGAGCTGTTGTAATGGGCGAACACTTGATAGCCCTCGTCAATGAGGTGGTTGGCTAGCTCATAGCCAAAGCGTCGGCCAGCACCAGTAATCAGCACATTCTTTGCCATGATTATCCTTCCTTCAGTTCGTAAGCAATCTCTTGTAAATAAGTAGGTACCTCGGGCTGTTCATCAAAGGGGCCGAGGATATCGATATCAATTGTACGATCTTTGATACTGCGATTCGGGTCGTCACGGTCACGCCCGAGTTGCTCTTCAATTTCGTTAAAACGTTGTTTTAATTGCTGAGCTGTCAGGGTTGTTTCGATAGTGAATAATGCATTCAGAAAAGGGTGCGGTGTATCGATATCAACAGGACGGGTAAGAATGTCGCGTGTAAATGCCAGTTCATCAGAGATTTGATGCAGGTAATGCTTAGCACGAGAAAAGTGGAGTTCTGGTTCGATATTTGAGCCTAAACTACATAAATACTTCATAGATTAACTTTGTGGTTGATTACATTGAAAGATTATACGCAATTCAAAACTAATTGGTTTGTATCAAGTTATCTGATTTTATTGAAATTAGCGAATTGTTAAGAATTATGTATCAATGCGTCATACTCAGCCAGTTAAGTTGAAAAGCCCGAGAACCGCTGATAGGCTGAAATTTGTGTCAAAGATAATAAGAACTCATGCTATGACAAGCTTTCAGGTGTGGCTGAAAAGCTATAACAAAGCGCTATTTGCGTTGTTATCTATATTAATATCTTGTTCGGCGGTGGCGCAGAGCGAGGATACCGTCGTGCTTTCTGGACCTGTCGAGAAAGTGCGTGCGGGCTATTTCGTCGTTGAGCTCGATCACGTCTCGCCGACATTACGCCCCTTGTCACTCCAAGTGAGTCAATCTAAGTCTTTTGCGAGCTTACTGCAGACCGTGCCAATCATGGGCAACTTCAACCAAGTGACCCTGACAGGGTTCGAATCAGGTCATTATTATATTCGCGCCGTGCATCAACAGCGCGTGGTCAGCCAAACGGCGATTGAAGTCACTGTTGAGCACTATCCGATTTGGCAGGCGTTGACACTGTTTGTGTTGGGCGCATTGCTATTTCTATTATTGTTGCTGACATTAATTATGGGACACAAGAAGGCGGAAGCTAATGACTGAATTTGCGCTGGATACACAGACTGCACTGTTCATTATCGTTGGCTTTGCCTTGGTGTGGATTGCTTTTGGTGTTTGGCTGGGGCGAAAGAATAAGTCTCATGAGGACTTTGCGCTAGCCGGGCGGAATGTTGGTTTTGCGTTCGCAGCGGCAACCGCCATGGCGACATGGGTGACGAGCAATACAACCTTGGTGGCGCCTCAACTCACTTATCAGTTAGGTGTATGGGGTATGGTCGGGTACTCCTTTGCTGCGTTGGGATTGTTGTTATTTGCGCCGATGGCTAAACGAATTAAACAATTGCTGCCGCAAGGTTACACATCGGGCGACTTTGTCCGATTGCGCTATGGTCGCTTCGCTTGGGCCGTGTTCTTGGTAATTTCTGTGGTGTATGCCTTTGGTTGGCTGGTGAGCCTCGGTATGGCGGGCGGTATTCTACTCGAAGCACTAAGCGGCTTGGATTATTACATTGGCATGACGATTATTTTGGCGATGTGTGTGGGCTACACGTTATTTGGCGGCTTACGCGCAGTTATTGCTACCGACTTTATTCAAGCCTTAATTATTATCGTCGGTGTTGCTGTCGTGGCTTATTGGTTGATCGATAACGTGGGCTTAACCAGTATACATACAGAGCTGAGTGAAGCGCACCCGCAGCTATTAGATCTGCTATTTCCCGCCGCTGTGATGTTTTTGTTTAATAATATATTTTTCGGATTGGGAGAAATTTTTCACTCAAATGTGTGGTGGTCGCGAGCCTTGTCCTTTCGTAAGGATGTCGCATACAAAGCTTATTTAACCGGTGGCTTGTTGTGGCTACCGATTCCAGTTGTGACTGGATTCATTGCATTGGCCGCGCCACAACTGGGCATATTTCCGGCATCGGCCGATATGATAGGGCCGGCGGTTGCTGCATCGGTGCTCGGCAAAACAGGTGCCATACTGGTATTTATTGTTGTGTTCTCGGCGTTGGCGTCTAGTCTTGACTCTTTGCTGGCGGCCTCGTCTGACTTAGTCACTCAGGATATCTATCATAAGTTAATTAAGAAGAACGCATCTGATCAGCAACTGATGCGATTTAATCGGTACTGCTTGCTCGGCATTGGCGTGATGACCTGGCTCTTGTGCTTGCCGCGAATAGCGACCTTGGGTGCGCTGTTAAACTTTGCGGGAGCTTTTGTCGCAAGCACCATTTGGCCTATCGTGATAGGGCTTTACTGGCGACGTCTGCAAGGGACTTTCGCTGGAATAGCGATGGCGGCAGGTACGATAGCCGGGCTGATCGCTTATTTTTGGATTGGATTTTACGTCGCAGCATTAGTGTCTTGTGCTGTGTCAGGCCTGATTTGTGCAATTGGCATTGTATTCAACAAACGTCAGTTTTCGTGGCATGAATTGCAGGAGAATGGGCAATGATTATTTCAGAAACTGCATTTTATTTATTGGTCACGGGGGCGCTTATACTCACGGTATTGGCGCCGGTGGTACTCATCGGTTTGTTTTTAAAAGATTATTTTTCTAAATCAATATGGTAACTGTATGAATATAAAGGATGTTTCCTTTGAGCGGGACAGACCTGACGTGTGCGGCGACGCACACCCCAAAGCATTGCTAAGAGCGATTCAAGAGGATGGTGATTACCTGTTGAAGTTGGCTAATCAACACATTGTTTCGTCGGATCAGTTTACACAAAATGGTATGTTGCAGTTGTTTCGACTCGCAGCAAAGTACGAGGCCAATCCACGACGTTTTAGCACGTCGTTGCAGGGCAAAATCTTAATTTCTGCCTTCTATGAGCCGAGTACGCGCACGCGACTTTCATTTGAGAGTGCCTGGCACCGTTTAGGCGGCGATATTATGTCGATCACGGATCGCTCTACTACTGGGATTGCTAAGGGAGAATGCCTCGCCGATGTCGCTGAAATGTTTAATAACTATGGCGACTGTGTCGTACTGAGAGATAACAACGAGTCCTCGTTAGAGGAAATGATCGATTCGTTGAGAATACCGATCATCAATGCAGGTAATGGATGTGATGAGCATCCAACGCAGGCGCTAGCTGACCTTTATGCCTTGTTTAAATGGAAGCCAGAACTAACGACAGCCGATGCGAAACAACACGCGGTGAGTGTGGGTATTATTGGTGTCCCGAACAGAATGCGAACTGTTAGGAGCCTGATAAAAAGTTTACTCAAATTTCCGGATGCGATTAAAGAGTTGGTCATTATTCATGATGACTCTGTATCAGAGCATCTATTTGCTGAACAGCAAAGAGAGCAGATAGAGCAAGCAGGCATTCATGTGCGGACGTCGACTGATTTGAATGCAACGTTGCCAGATATCGATGTGGTCTACATCAATGCGATATCTTGGGAGGGAGAGACATTCAATACGTATGGTAAGTCGTTTAGTTTGGATGCACAGTCGCCTTTGAAAGAAGACGCTATTATTTTACACCCATTGGCTCGTGGACCTGAGCTAGCAACGGATCTCGATCATACACCGCATAACTGGTATTTCAGCCAAGCTCGAGGTGCGGTGTTTTTGAGGATGGCGCTACTTACGTGTATGGTTCAACGCGCTGAGCGCGTTATCGATGTCGTATAACACAAGGAAAAACGAAGATGTGCGGAATTGCTGGAGTATTCAATCACCGCGTCAATGATCCTATCGACGCTCAGACCTTGGTCAATATGGCTGCGATAATGCATCATCGAGGTCCTGATGGATATGGCTATCACATACAATCGGAGCAGGGGATTGGTTTTAGTCATGCTCGGTTATCGATTATTGACTTAAATGAAGAGCGTGCTAAGCAACCTTTTTTGTCTGCTGATGAACGACTGATGCTAACTCACAACGGTGAGTTTTATGATTTCAAACGTATTCGAGCCGATTTGACGGCACGGGGGGCGCGTTTTCGAACGAAAAGCGATTCTGAAATCGTACTTCATCTATTTGAACGCTATGGCCTCGAAGCCACATTAAAGGAGCTACGGGGTGAGTTTGCATTTGGCTTGTATGATAAATACGAAGATGCACTTTATTTAGTGCGTGACCGTTTTGGTATTAAGCCCCTTTACTGGACTGAGACAGACGAAGGTATCGTTTTTGGATCGGAGTTGAAAGTGCTATTCGCTCATCCGCAAGTAAAGCGGGCGTTTTCTGCTGAGGGCTTATACCACCAACTGATTCAAGTGATGGTGCCCGGCTCAACGGCATTTGAAGGAGTTCATCAAGTGCAGCCTGGGCAAGTGGTTAAAATCAAACGTAATAATGGCACACTCAACATCGATACGCTGAAGTACTGGGACGTGGATTTTCCTAATGAACACGACTATCCCGGTGATGAGGTCGATGAGACAGAATATGTCGAGGGCGTGCGTGAAAAGCTCTTAGAGGCGGTACAGCATCGTATGACCGCTGATGTACCGGTAGGCTGCTATCTCTCGGGAGGCATCGACTCATGCTCGATCTTGGGTCTTGCATCGGCATCGACCCAAACCTCAGTTAAGGCGTTCACCATTGGATTTGATTCGGACGACTATGACGAGACGCCCATTGCGCGTGAAATGGCCGAGGCGACTGACGCTGACCATCACATTATGGCGCTCAAGGCGAATGATTTGTACGATCATTTTGTAAAAACCCTATGGCATACCGAGCGGACGATCTACAACACGCTGGGTGTCGCTAAGTACTTGATGAGTCAGGAAGTGCATGAGGCGGGCTATAAAGTCGTTATGACAGGCGAAGGCTCCGATGAACTGTTTGCTGGCTACCCAGCGTTTCGCAAGGATATGTTTTTACATGGTCTCGAACATTTACCGGAAATTGAACGGCTTGAATGGCAAAAGCTACTGGAAAAAAATAATCAGTTGTTTAAAGGTGCAATGCTGGCTCGAGAAGAATTCAGCAGCGATGCGTTAAACCAAAAAGTGGGCTTTACGCCGAGTTGTGTGCAACCTTGGCTGTCTTGTAGTAGCGTCGCTAAACCACTAATTAACAAAAGTCTGCAACAGCAACTTAAGGACTACGACCCGGGTCAGGCGATTGCAGACACATTAGATGAAGCCTACCTGACCGGGCGCCATCCACTTGATCGCGCACAGTACGTGTGGATTAAAACCATGTTAGAGGGGCAAATTCTAACATGGGGCGGGGACCGCGTGGATATGGCTAACTCAATGGAAGCGCGACCTGCGTTTCTCGATCATCACTTAGCAGAATACGCCTTTACGGTGCCTCCGCATTTACGCATAAAAGGTAACAAGGAGAAATATGTATTGCGTGAAGCGATGAAAGGCTTGTTGCCGGAAACGCTCTATAAACGCGAAAAGTTTGCATTTATGGCGCCACCTGCGCATACCGATCCTGAAAAATGGAAAGCAGTAGAACGTTTAGCGGAGGAGTTTTTGAGTGAGCAAGCGGTAAAGGATGCGGGCTTACTCGATTTTGATGCGGTACAAGCCGTGTTTGCGCGCCACAGCTCAAGTGATGTCACCGCTGAAGAGCAAGTACAGCTTGATGCAGTTATCAACCATATGCTCGGTGTACAAGTGTTACATCATCACTTCGTCGCAACCGATGTTCCAAAGCAAGCTCAACAGCGTGCTCAAGAACTCGGCTGGCACGCTTAACCGTTCTAGTTATCGGCGGTTACATACTTTATGTAATCGCCGTAACCATGTTCTTTCATTTCATCTAAAGGGATAAACTCTAGAGCAGCTGAGTTCATGCAATAGCGTAACCCCGTTGGTTTTGGACCATCGCTGAAAACGTGACCAATGTGATTATTACCATAGCGGCTGCGAATTTCTGTGCGTGTGTAAAACCAGCTGTTATCCTCTTTTTCCACCACCGCATCGGATGTGATCGGCTGGGTAAAGCTGGGCCAACCGGTACCCGATTTGTATTTATCTGTAGATGAAAATAAGGGCTCACCACTTAGAATATCAACGTAAATGCCGGGGCGCTTGTTATCCCAATAAGCGTTATTGAATGGCTCCTCAGTACCATCCTCTTGTGTTACCTCAAACTGAGTGTCAGTTAACTTTTGCTGCAACACTTCATCACTCGGTTTGCTGTAACTTTTCCAACGTGCTTGCGCTGCATCCGATTGATTGACTCCATTGGGATTTTGATTGGTGTACTGTTGATAATCGATATCTGAGGTATCTCCCCAGAACTTCTCGATGAAGTCATAACGTCCTGAATTAAACGTATAGACTTTGTAGCGGATCGGATTTTTATCATAATAATTTTGATGATAGTCCTCGGCGGGATAGAAGGACTTAAACCGTGTTATTGGCACGACAATAGGCTTTTTGAATGGTCCGTGTTCGGCTAGATATTGTTTGGTTTGCTGAGCAATTTTACGTTGTTGATCGGTGTGGTAAAAAATTTCTGGACGGTACTGCTGACCACGATCGACAAATTGACCTTTATTATCCGTGGGGTCAATGATACGCCAGAATTTTTGCAAAAGGGCGGCGTATGAAACAATGTTAGGATCATAATAGACTTGTACACTCTCAGTGTGACCTGTTTTACCTGCGGAAACTTCCTGGTAGGTCGGGTTGAGCTCTGTTCCACCGCTAAAACCTGAAATGACCTCTCGAACGCCGTTCATTTGCTCAAATGCTTCCTCAACACACCAAAAGCAGCCGCCAGCAAAAGTCGCTATTTGCTCGTGAGATTGCTTTTCGTTGATTTCATTTTGTGCCATGCTCAAGTGAGTGAAAAGAACAGCGAGCATGATGAATATATATTTGGACATAAAAAGCCTCCTGCATTACTGCTTCTAATAACAATATAGGTCAGTTGGGATGAAAAAGATTTATGTGAGTGGAATTTTTATGCTCGTGCTATGGACAGCACCTTCCCTTGCACAGGCGCAATCAGATGCGAATGACTCGAGTTCGGTGTCTCAAGAAAATACCTCAGATGGTTGGCTTGAGCAGTTTAGATATGGTTTAGAGACCTCCGTTGAGTCCAGCGCTCGCTGGGTTGACAGTTTTTTTGCTGACCGAGGTATGAACAGTGGTGAACATGAAACTTATGGGCGCTTAACAGTCGCGCCGCAGTGGTCGGGTTACCATAAGTTTGAAGTCGATTCACGATTTCGTGCCCGATTTCAGCTGCCACACGCAAAAAAAGATTTCTCGGCTTTTCTAGGCCAAGTCGATGAGGGTGAGTTTTTAGACCAGCAGGACGTGGGTAAGCCCTCAGTGATCAACTCCCCAAATACAGATGATGAGTGGCTCATTGGGCTAGGTTTTAGCCGTCAAGTAAACGAAGCACACCGGTTGACCTACAGTGTTGGGGTGCGGGGCGGTATTAAGCTTGATACCTATGCGCGTGCTCGCTATCGGGTTGATAGTATTTTGTCAGATATCAGTTTAATGCGCTGGGAATCCTCAGTATTTTGGCGCGATAGTGATGGTTTTGGTGTTGCACAACGTATCGATACCGAAACTCAATTAACAACACATGTTGTCGCTAAATGGTCCGCGATCGGGACCTTTGCTCAAGAGACGCAGGGTGTGCGGTGGGGCTCATCGGCAACGGTCTATTTTTTAACAGGTAATGATCATGCCTATGCAACAGAAATTTGGTCCGAAGGAGAAAACGAAGCGCCTGTTACGGTAACGGGTTATGGTATTCGGGTACTTGATAGGCGCCGAATATACAAGTCGTGGCTGTTGATGGAGACATGGGTGGGGCACCATTGGCCTCGAGAGGAACGTTATGAAACCCGTCGAGGCCACTGGATGCTAGGTATTGAGTTTGAGCTCAGGTTTGGTAACAAGCAGCATTAGAACTCAACATCGATAAACACTGGATCGTGATCCGATGAGCGATAGGGTCCCACCTTGAAGTACTCGGTATCTTGGTAGCTAAATACCGTGGGTTCATCACTATTATAATGGATATGTTGGACATTTTTAACGCTGTCGGTCAAACCCTGATCAATAAACACGTGGTCTAGCGCACCGGCTTGACTATCAAATACATAAGAGTATTCGTCGGCGTGCGAGACGTTACTAAAACCATGGTTCGCTATGTACTGTACCGGATCTTCTTTGTAGTAGGCGTTGAAGTCCCCCAATAGCACAGGTGCTGGGAACGCATTTTGCTTGACCCACTCAAGTAGCGCCGCGGCTGAGTCAAGGCGTTGCTGATTCCAACAATATTGACCATCATTTTGGTTGGCGTTAGGTCCATTGTCAGGGCATCCACCTTTCGACTTGAAGTGGTTTACGATAACGGTAAATTGCTGCCCCGATTGTTTGTCCTCCAACACTTGCGCTAAAGGTGGTCGGCTACCTGAGCGGAAAGGACCTTGAGTTATTGTATGCGCATGACCAATCGGTTTAACGCGATTACGATTGTAAATGAGACCGACAGCAATTTGATCGTCACCTAATCGTTGAGCTCTTGGCTCGGCGATAACATACGGGCTATCTTGTGCCTCATTTAACTGATTAACGAGCTGTACAATTGCACTGTCGGAGCCGTAACCGTCATTCTCAACCTCCATTAAGCCAAATACATCGGCGTCAATGTCGACCAGCGCTGAGACAATTTTAGCTTGTTGGCGTTGATACGCATCGAAGCTTTTCGCACCGCGTTCGGTCGGGAAACCATTTTTGTCACCATCGCCATTGAACAGGTTCAGCACATTAAAGCTTGAGATTCGTAGATACTCATCTTTTGCCTTAGGTGTTTCTGGCTCGCTAATATGTTTTGCGACTACGGCTTCCGTAGGCTGAATGCGTGCTCTACCACGAAACTCTGTAAGAATGCCAACAATCGGCATCATCGTTGTTCCGCTGCGCATTGAGTTTTGCGCTGAGCTCGTCAGCTGTTCAAACGGAAGTGTGTTGGGTTCAACATCACTGTTATCGTCTACTTGAACACGATTCAATTGGTTGATGCGCATTTGCTCGCGTGCGTCAGCACCTGGCTCAACAATTTGTGATGGGGTAAACAAACGACCACTGGATACGTCAAAGTAGCCATGACGTGGTAATTGATAATGACCGGAGATTGTTAGTTCTTGCCCACTTTCGGCGACTAGTGTAACTAACATGTTTTCCAGTTGCTCGCGTTGTTCGTTACTTTCAAAAGGCAACTGAACTTCAACGGGCGCGGGTAGCGGGCGTGCTTGAGGGCATGCCGAAAGCGAAGTCACGTCAACGAGACGTGTTTGTTCGTTGGCTTCTGCCACCTGTCCTGTAACAACCACAAAATCGCCTTCTGAAAAAGGTTGTTGGGTTGTTGAGCTAACAAATAAACCTTCGGATGTTCTCGGGTTGTTATCGGGCTCAGTGCTTTGTATGAAAAAACCAGCCAGCTGATCGTTAGCCGTCCATTTTCCTGTGACTGTTCCCGAAGTGGTTACGTTCTGCCCAACTAGAGGAGATTGCCATTCCTCACCTTGAATAGTGGATATCGGGGTAATCTCGGCTTGCTTTTCACCACAGTCTTGAGCATAGGCGGCTGTGGCATTGAGTAGCACAGCCATGGCGATAAAAAGTTTATTCATGAATGCTTGTCCATTTTGTGATAACTACCTACTTCCAAGACGGGGGCTGCGTCAAGCCGCTCAGCATCCATCATGGTCGCAATTCGTTGCATTGATGATAGCAGCAAGGATTGCTCCCACTCATCAAGTGCTTGAAACCTCTCAATAAAGTCTTCCTGTAAGGGTTGTGGCGCTTGAGCCAGTAGCGATTGACCTTGCTCGGTAATGTACATCAACACTCGACGTTTATCGGTGTTGCTACGTCGACGATAGATTAAACCGCGATGCTCCATTCGCTCAATAACATTTGAGACCGTTGCCGGGCTTAACGTGATATTTTGCGCGACTTCACTTGCGGTAATACCATCCCGAGCAACAATTTCACGTAGAATGAGTAACTGTGGCGCGGTTAATCCCGAGTATTTGTTGAGTTGTTTGGAGTGCAGATCAATGGCTCGAATGACTTTACGTAACGCGAGTAAAAGCTCTTCATACTTTTCCATTGTCGCTCCTAAAAGTTGAAACCGGTGGTCTAATAGCGTCGCGCAGATAAATCGGTACGACGTATTTGTACAATCATACCCAATTTGGGGTGATCAAAGTAGTGTGTTTCGTGACTAATCACCCGACGTAACTGGTCAAAGCGGTAGCTACGCAAAAATCGCTCTTCCTCAGTTTTATCCTGCGTTGAGGTCAGCAATGTTGACGCTTGTGCGGCAAGATCGCCATTCGGCGGAGCGATGAAAACTTCCTCACGAAGATTAAAATCGCCTTTGATATGTAAATAATTGCCCACTAGAAAGATATGAAGTGTGCCATCGAGTTCCCACACCGGCTTACTATTGGGTTCAGTTTGCAACGGTGCGAGGGACTGTCCGTCCTCATTTGCACCAAAACGGTGTTGCCCCTTTGCGAGAATGTCGAATAATTGCTCTATGTTCTGCATCCGTTGAGAGAGCGGGTCAAGTTCGTTACGAACGGTGCTAGGAGCGAACTTGACTGAATCTTGAGGTTTCATAAAGCCGTTAAACTGATATCGATGAGCAAAGTTTTTACCGCCGTAAAGATGAAATTTGTAACCATCATCACGACCAAAAACAGGTTGTCGCCAAGCTAGGTGCAGCAAGGGCTGTGCTAAGCCGCGCTGCTCCAGCGTTTGCTCGGTTTCATTCAGCACCCAGTGGCTTTTAGGGACTAAAAAAGGACTGCGGGCATCTTTGATATCTTTTTCAGGCCCAAAAAAATGAACAGGAAGTTTGACGAGCTGTGAGAGTTTGCTCGGACGGTTGAAAGGACTACCATTTATTTCGATGCTAAGACGTTCGTCCTCATAACTACAGGGCAGGGAATTCCATTGCCAGTTGTGCTCTGCAAGTTCACAAAGTGGTAAATTGGCTCGCAAGTTGTGGTGATTTGCATTGACCACTTGTGCAATCAAGTCATTTGCATTGGAAGTATCAATTGGTTCAAGATGAAGCGGAAACTGTTCACTGATATCTTGCTCAACTGTGTGTTTGAATAGCAACACTTCAACTTCAAACCAGCGCCAGTATTCAGGGTCCTGCTTGGCTTGTGCTTTGGGTAAAGCGAATAGACTGCTCAGCGTCAGTAACCCAAAAACTAGCCCCTTACACTTCATGTTGTTTTCCTCAGATCTATTTATCACTAGCAAGCTCATCTAAAAGCGACTGTATCAGTTCTAAGCGGCTTTGAGTATCCTCAATCGACTGAGTGACTCTGAGTTTCGTCGGTCCCTCGAGGCGATAATGATTCGGACATTTTTGGATGAGTCCGATAATGGTCTCCGGCTTCACCTTAGTTGTTTCACCAAACTCTATCGTACCGCCTTGATTACCCATATCAATTTTACGTATTCCTAACGCTTCTGAGTGGTTGCGTATGCGTGTTTGTGCGATTAAGTTTTTGCTAGCTTGGGGTAACAAGCCAAATCGATCGATAAGCTCAACCTGAATATCCTCGAGTTGTTCATCATTATTGCAACCAGCAATACGCTTATAAATGTTCAAGCGAATATTAACATCGGCAATATAGTCATCAGGTAACAAAGCGGGAATACGCAAATCAATTTCTGCTCGATTTCGGGTTAACCCCTCAAGCGTTGGTTCCTGACCATTCTTAAGAGATTCTACAGCTTGCCCTAACATATCAGTGTAGAGTGTAAAGCCAATACTCTCTATTTGACCGCTTTGGTCATCACCCAGTAATTCGCCCGCACCACGAATTTCGAGATCGTGTGTCGCAAGCATGAATCCGGCACCTAGATCTTCTAGTTGTGCGATAGCCTCAAGCCGTTTTAGGGCGTCTTTTGTCATTCGTTTTGGGTGAGGCGTTAATAAATAGGCATACGCTTGGTGGTGAGAGCGACCCACACGTCCCCTTAGCTGATGTAACTGAGCTAGACCAAGATGGTCTGCGCGATCAATGATAATGGTATTAGCCGACGGCACGTCGATGCCGGTTTCTATGATGGTCGTACAAACCAACACATTAAAACGTTGATGATAAAAGTCGCTCATGATGCGTTCAAGTTCACGCTCCCGCATTTGTCCATGAGCAACTGTGACGCTTGCCTCGGGAACAAGCGCTTCTATTTCTCTTGCCGTTTTTTCAATGGTGTCTACATTGTTGTGTAGAAAGTATACCTGTCCGCCCCGCAACGTTTCCCGTAAGATTGCTTCGCGAATAGTGGCATTGTCGTGTTCTCTAACAAAGGTCTTAACTGCTAAACGCCGCGCCGGAGGGGTTGCGATGATGGATAAATCACGAATGTTGTTCATCGCCATATTCAGTGTGCGGGGAATCGGCGTGGCCGTTAATGTTAATATATCGACGTTAGCACGTAATCTTTTTATCGCTTCCTTCTGACGAACACCAAAGCGGTGCTCTTCATCGACGATCAATAAACCAAGCGCTTTCGCGTTGATGTCGCCCTGTAATAGCTTATGAGTACCAATCAAAATATCGACTTGACCGCTTTCAGTATCGGCAATAATTTGCTTTGACTGCTTAGCGGTCTTAAAGCGTGATAGCACCTCGATACGCACGGGCCAGTCGGCAAATCGGTCTTTAAAGTTGTCGTAATGTTGTTGAGCTAACAAGGTTGTAGGCACCAAAACCATCACCTGACGACTGTCGTTTACAGCAATAAAAGCGGCACGCATCGCGACTTCCGTTTTACCAAAGCCTACATCGCCACAAACCAGACGGTCCATCGGGTGGGGCGCCGCCATATCTTGCACTACCGCATTAATTGCGTTCAGTTGGTCGGTCGTTTCTTCAAATGGAAAACTATCCGCAAAACGTTGGTAGTCGTATGCATCAATGGTAAAGCCATATCCTTCGTTGGACGCTCGTTTTGCATAAACATCAAGTAATTCTGCCGCTACATCGCGGATCTTCTCAGCCGCTCGTTTTTTGGCTTTCTCCCAACTGTCGTTTCCGAGTTTATGCAGTGGGGCATGGTTCTCCTCCCCCCCGCTATAACGACTCAATACATCCAGGCTTGCCACGGGTACATACAGCTTTGATTGTTGAGCGTATTCGATAGTGACAAATTCAGTGGTGACGTTGCCCGCGTCAAGAGTTGTTAGGCCTTGATAGCGACCCACACCGTGGTCTATGTGAACCACAGGTTGTCCAATTTTGAGTTCGGCTAAGTTGCGAATGAGCGCGTCGGAGCTTTGCGTCGGTTTTTGTTCACGTCGACGTCGTTGTGAGACACGATTGCCCATCAACTCGGTTTCGGTAATTAGATAGATATTTTCTGATTTTAAATGAACCGAATTAATGATGGGGCCGACTGTCAGTGCCAGCGGTTCATTGGATTGTTCAAAGTCACTGAAGTGAACAACACTCGGTGCAGGGTAACCAATGCGCCCAAGTATATCGTGCAGTGCTTCTTTTCGTCCGGCGGACTCGGTGACGAATAGCAAACGTTGCCCCTGATCTATCGCAGTGCTGATCAACTGCTTTAGCTTGGCAAAGGGTTGCTTATTTTGATGTTCCGCAGCGATGTCTGTCACAGGTGCAGTATTGAAGGACACCGCACCGGGTGTTGGTTTACCGCTTGGAATTGCGGCTCGAATGCGACGCATTTGCTTAAAGCGGCTATGAACCTGCTCCGCCAACATGAATATTTCGTTTGGATGTAATAACGGCTTCTGCTGATCGTAGCGTCGTTGCTCATAACGATGATTTATATCGATCCAGAGCTTCTCAAGAGTGCCTTGAATATCGCCAAAGGTAACGAGCAATGCGTCGTTAGGTAGGTAATCAAATAATGTCGCCGTTTGTTCAAAAAACAACGGTAAGTAGTACTCAATGCCACCTGGCGTTTGGCCTTTACTTACTTGCTGGTAAAGTGATTCGCGCTCATTACTTATTTCGAAACGCTCTCTAAAGGCTGAACGGAAATGCTCTATACCCGCCTTCGTTAACGGAAACTCATGAGCCGGGAGGAGTTTGACGGATTCAACCGGTGTCAAAGAGCGTTGTGTTTCAGGATCAAACGGACGGATGCTATCAATTTCGTTGTCAAAGAAATCAATCCGATAGGGGGTTGTACTGCCCATCGGAAACAGGTCTAAGATTGAGCCACGACTACTAAACTCACCGTGTTCCATGACTTGCTCAACTGCACGATACCCATTACGCTCAAGTTGCTCGCGCAACGCAAGGGCATCAAGTTGTTGGTTGACGGTGAGGTTGAGCGACTGACTTTGTACAAACTCGACTGGGGCGATACGTTGTAACAGCGTGTTTAAACTAACAATTAACGCGCCACGACGGGCTTGTGGGAGACGGGCAAGCACGCTCAGACGTTCGGAAATGATGTCTTGATGTGGTGAAAAGGTATCATAAGGTAGCGTTTCCCAGTCTGGGAAAACGGTAATATCATCATGATAATCTGTATGCTCACCTGCGAAATAGCGAACTTCTTGTTCCAGCCGGTGCGCTTGATTTGCATCGGCGGTCACGACAAGTACCCGCCCAGGCGTTCTATCTATGACTTTTGCTAGCGCCAATGCAGGCGAGCTTCCGTTGAGATCGGTCCAACTGATGTCTTTCTGGGGCGAGTCTGTGTAAGGGGGATTAAAAACCGAAACTTTAGTCATGACAACCTAATGTTAACTACAATTCTGTGTTGCATTATACTTAAATCACCAGCAATTTGGATGTTATCGCTCGGAGTTTTCTGATTTGCTCGACTGTTTGCGTTGCTCTGCTCGCGCTTTGAGGTGACGAGTCTGGCTATGCAAGCTATGACGTATTACGTGTTCATGGTCCTGCTCCCTAATCTGAGCAAATTGGAAGGTCGCTTGATAGTTGTCATCGGATATTGTTTCAGACTCAGTGCACTCGACATAGCAATAGATAGCCAGCGACTCCTCGCGAAATATTAAATTAGCCTGAAAAGTATCGCCCACAGTCCATCTCGTGTCAGAATTGACACGAAACCCACCGCCACCAAATTCATGAGCGGTAAGTGCATACTCGTTACCGTGTGTTTGACTCAATAAATATCCGAGCATCATTCCCATTCTCTGGTTGATGAGTGCTAAGGCATCAACGAGCGCAGGAGAGTTCGGGTTTTCTGAACGCACTCGCTGGAGTGCCGACTGATCACTCCCAGCAAGCTCTGAGCAAAGCTTAAAAAGCTCCGGGATCTCCGAATGAAGTGCCTGTTCAGAAGGAACAGAGTCCACAGCTACGGGCGTCAGTTGCACAGGTAAGCTATCAGCTACAGTAAAATAGTCGCCAATAGGACGTAAATTAATAGACTGATTTGGCTGCATTTTTGTCTCGCAAAGTTGTCAGGCTGCTAACAACTCATTATCCTTGACCTTTCCTAATAAGCAACCATCATTTCAAGGGCGTCGTTTGCGGTCAATTACACTTTCTATTGCGTTGAGATATAGCCGAACAAAAGCGTACTCGGCGTTCACCCGGTTTATTCAACGATTCGCATTAGGCGGAATCGCTGTCGGAGTGATGGCGTTGGTTGTCGTGATGTCCGTAATGAATGGCTTTGAGAATGAGCTTAAACAAAGAATTCTAGGCGGTGTCCCCCACGTTCAGCTCTACGGCGATCATGTGCTTGCTGAGCTTGATGATGTAACCGAAAAACTGCCAAAAGGCGCGTTGCAGTCGGTTTCTCCTTATGTGTCTACCGAAGCGCTTGTGCAAGTGCCGGGTAATCTTGCCGTCGTGACGTTACAAGGTTTTGACACCGGTGATTCGGCTCATCGCACGATTCCGACAGCGCTCGAGCAGGCATTAATAGCGGGACAGTGGAGTCGACTTGCAACGGGTGAATACAATATTATTTTAGGTCAAACGCTTGCGAATCAACTGAAGTTAGCGATTGGTGATAAGGTACGTATCGTCTCATCGAAGGGGGCCGTCTATAGTCCACTCGGTATGCTCCCCTCACAGCGAACTTTTCGACTAGTGGGGGTTTTTGCAATGCAATCTGACTTAGACAAGCACTTAGCGGTTGCAAACATTGATGATGTAGCCCGTTTAATTCGTGATCCCCGCGCAGCACAAAAGCAAGTTCAGCTCCAGCTCAATGATGCCTTCAATGCGCCGAAAGTTGCTTCAATCATTCGTTCGAATAGCACATTGTCCGTGACGGATTGGCGACAACGTTATGGTCAACTGTTTGATGCGGTCGGTATGGAAAAACGTATGATGTGGTTGATGCTCGCACTGATCATTGCTGTTGCCGCATTTAATACACTGTCGGCGTTGGCGATGGTGATTGATGATAAACGCCATGATATCGCAATTTTACAAACCATTGGCTTAACTCAGGCTCAAGTGCGTCGAGTATTTCTTATTCAGGGCTGTTACATAGGGGTTGTGGGTACCTCGGTAGGGTTGTTGCTAGGTATCCTTTTGGCGCTGTTTATTAACCCTATTTTGCAAACACTGGGAACGCATTTTGTTGCCGGTTTAGGACAACAGCTCCCCGTTCAATTTGAGTGGACGCAGGTCTGCTTCATCGCTTTTTTCGCACTGATACTCGCCCTTGTTGCCGCTTTCTACCCAGCAGCCAAAGCGGCACAAACTGAACCTTCCGAGGCGTTAAGATATGACTAATGATTTGATCACAGCCCACAATGTGAACAAGACTTTCCGAGATGGTGATAACCAGGTAACAGTGTTGAAGCACGTTAACCTTGAAGTTAAACATGGCGAGGTGATGGCAATAGTTGGCAGTTCAGGTTCTGGTAAAAGTACATTGCTTCATATATTGGCCGGCTTAGATGTTCCATCATCCGGTGAGGTGTATTTTGAGGATGCTGAAATTACACAGTTAACGGGCTCACAAAAGGCGCAGCTTAGAAACCAAAATATTGGCTTTGTGTATCAGTTTCATCACTTGTTACCAGAGTTTGACGCATTGGAGAATGTTGCGATGCCGCTCCGTATCTCGGGTGAGACTGAGAGCATTGCAACTGAGCGAGCGCAGCTTTTACTTGAACGAGTGGGTTTATCCGAACGAATGCATCACCGTCCCGCGCAGTTGTCTGGTGGTGAACGACAGCGAGTGGCGATCGCTCGCGCATTCGCCAATAAGCCCAAACTTGTGGTTGCGGATGAGCCAACGGGTAATTTGGATGGGCAAACGGCAGAGTCAGTGTTTGAGTTGATTCTTGAAATGAATAAAGAATTTGGTACGGCATTTATTATTGTTACGCATGATATGGCGCTTGCTGAGCGGATAGGCTCGGTTTATCGACTCCATGATGGCTGTTTAACTGCTGTGGATACGATTTAATGCTTACATTTAAATTAGCTCAACGCTTTTCTGAACGCCGCAGTCGTTCAGGTTTATTCGCCTTTATTGCTTCATCATCGACGGTGGGCATTGTGCTCGGTTGTGCTGTGTTGATAGCGAGCCTGTCAATGATGAATGGCTTTGAGAACGTGTTAGAACAGAAGTTACTTAAAGCGGTTCCTCATGCTTCATTTACCAAAGTAGAAGGCACCTTTGATAACTGGGCACGTATCGTCAAAATCGCCAAACGTGATAGCCGAGTCGCTGAGGCTTATCCGGTGATCAAACAAACTGCGATGCTTCGTTCGGGTGATCAGTTCAAAGGAATCATGTTAGAGGGTATCGCACCTAATGGTCCTCATCCGAGTGCCACTGAGTTTTTTACTGAGGGTGCGCGAGCGCAACTCAATCAACTCAACACCATCGTGTTGGGTCAGGGTATTGCGCACACTTACGGTGTTGAGGTGGGTGATACATTAGAACTGTTGGTTGCCGATAAAAGTAGTCAACAGTTTCGTTCGCCGCAACGTCACCGTTTGAAAGTCGTCGGACTATTTGAGTTCGGTGGTGAACTCGATCATCAAATGGGCTATGTCAGTCTTGATACGGCTCGCGTTATTGGTGAAATTAAACACGGTGTCTCGACGGTAGAATTAAAAGTAACTGACGTTTTTCAAGCGTCTCAGGTGGCGAATTCAGTGGGTAATCAGTTACCCGAGTTGGTGTATGTCGATCACTGGATGCGTACGCAGGGACACCTCTACCGTGATATTGAGCTCGTTCGCACGGTGATTTACTTGGTTCTCGTACTCGTGATGGCGGTTGCATGCTTTAATATTGTTTCCACATTAGTCATGACAGTGACAAAGAAGCGACCGCAGATCGCAATGTTGAAAACAATGGGATTAGATAACCGTCGTATTGTTGCTACGTTCTTTTGGCAAGGCACGTTGAGTGGATTGAAAGGTGCATTTTGGGGGAGCCTATGGGGCGTTGCATTGGCTTCTGCGTTACCGCAAATCATTCTTCTACTGGAGCAAGCATTACACTTTCAGGTTTTATCCGACGACGTATACTTCGTCAGTGAAGTACCGTCTGTATGGCGTTGGATTGATGTCGTGCTGGTGTGTTGTGTCGCAATTACGATGAGTGCGATTGCCACACTTTATCCTGCGTGGCGAGCAACACAAATAGAACCTGCGCAAGCATTACATGAACATCATTAATTGCGCTGTTTACCACGATGTTGGCGCGCCTCCCAGGCGCGCACAACGGATACACGCCACATAACACGAATGGTAATGTAACTCACCAAACTTGTTAGCGTGCCCATTATAAAACAGCCGAGTAAAAATGCAGGACCGATGGTCTCGATACTATAGATAAGCCAGTCCCAACTTAATTCAAAATTAAAAGGATGCGCGGGTGCAGAAAGAACCACGCGACCAACCTCGTAGCAGAAATAAAACAGGGGTGGCATGGTAATGGGGTTAGATACCCAGACTAAGCCAACTGACAGCGGCAGGTTGACCCGAAACATAATGGCGCCTGCTGCGGCTAGAAGCATTTGAAACGGAACCGGGATAAATGCACAAAATAACCCCACCGCAAACGCACCCGAGGCAGAGCGGCGATTTAAGTGCCACAAGTTAGCATCATGCAATAATGAACCAAATACCCTCAGTGCGCGTGTTTGGCGAATTTTTTCATGATTCGGCATCCATTTTTTGATCATGCGTCTTGCCATTGCAATTCCCGTTTACATCTAATTGTGCGACTGAACTGGAAACACCGAATGGGATACAGCTCGTTAACTTTGCTCGCCGGAACAGTAATGGCGCTGTATTCTACTCACTTAATCGAAACGTGGCTAGTCGCATTCGTGATTGTTGTGGTGAGTTGCCTTGTACCGTTTTGTTCCCACTTTCGACGATTTCTTATCCATTTTATTTTACTTCTTATAGGAATACTCTCAGGAACTTATTTTGTATCAAACCTGGCTGAGCAACAGAGCCGATTGCCGGACCGCGAGTGGTTGTTGGTTCACTTAAAAATAGAGCAAGTTGATTACCACGGTGATGAAAGAAGTCGCTTTGTTGCCGAATTGTCCCGAGTCTCGTTTGCGGGACGCGTCCTCGTCGAGGACTGTCAATGCCGGGTGCAATTATATTGGTATGGCGACTCGAAGAGGTATCAATTAGCTCCTGGGCAGCGTTATAGCGCCGAAATCAATTTAAAAAATCCTACCACATATTGGAATCAGGGAGGTGAACGACCGGCGCGCTACCTGTGGGCTAAGCAGCTCGCAAAGCAAGGTTACGTGCGCGCTATGAAACTAAATCAGGTAGCGCCATCCCTCCGTTGGCGGATCTACGATTCGTTTCAACACGCTGATCTTGAGTTTCGCGGCTTACTGCAAGCGTTAGCAATCGGTTATAGAGGTGACATCCCGCAGGCGCAACGCGTGGTTTGGCAACGTCATGGTTTGCAACATCTCATGGCGATTTCTGGGTTACATATCAGTTTGGTTGCGGGACTTGTTTTTTTATTGATTAGGCAGTGTCTATCGGTGTTTCCTCACCGTGGATTCTTACTGCGTAACCGAGAGCGTTTAGTCTTGAATCCAGTCGCTGCAGTTATTGCGTTGTTGGGAGCACTTATATACACCGCATTAGCTGGCTTTGCTATTTCAGCACAACGCGCATGGCTTATGTTGTTGCTTTTTTGGGGGCAGCGATGGCTCGGTTTAACGACCCGCTCATGGAAAAGGCTTTGGTATGCCGCGATTATCTTGGTCGTAAACGACCCGGGTAGTTGGCACGATATTGGTTTTTGGTTTTCAATTTTAGCTGTCACCGTCATTTTATTGTGCCAGTGGAGTTGGCACAATAAGCCATCTGCATCGTGGGTAACACGTATCTGGCAGACCCTCTACCTGCAATTATTATTCTTGACCCTGATGGGGCCGATATCGCTAGCGTTTTTTGACGGCGTGTCATTGATTGCACCGTTTTCCAATCTATTCGTTGTGCCTATTATTGCTATCTGGGTGCTTCCCTTAACGCTTCTGGGCGCAATAGCAGCGATGTGTTGGTCAGATAGTTTTGCAGCGAATCTCTGGTGGCTAGCCGAACAGCCGTTAATAGTGATTCAGCCATTACTAACAACGCTTGCTGATGTGCCGATAGTATGGTTTTCGAGCACATTGCCGACAGTCACTGGCACGATTTTTTGGTTATTCGCGCTGGCGCTGCTGTTGCCGTATTGGCTACCGCGGTATTTCTCGATAGGAAGTGCTGTGTTGGCGGCTATTGCAAGCGGTTATTATTTCTTAGAACGAGGGCAAAAAGCGGATGTTATGTTTCATGTGTTGGATGTCGGTCAAGCGCAGGCGCTGGTCATTGAACGGCAAAATAAGGCTTGGCTTATCGATTTGGGACGAAGGTTCTATCGTGGACGTGGTCACTTTGAGTCAGTGATTGAACCCTTTCTTAAGCAACGTGGCTTGACGGTAGAACGGGTTTCTATTACCCACAGTGATTCAGATCACAGTGGCGACTGGCGTTTAGCACAAACGCGGCTACCCAATGCGCAATGGTTTGGCACGATGACTCAGCAGCCGTGTCAAGTTGGGCAGCGCGGACGCTGGCGCGGTATTTCTTGGAAGGTACTGTGGCCAAACCGCGTCGATGTTAAAAATAGTAACGCGGCGTCGTGTGTTTACCAATTTAGCTATGGTGCCATTGACTGGCTAATAACGGGCGACATCGGTTTTGCCGAAGAGCGTATGATGGTTGAAGAGCAATTAGTTGGACCTGTTGAAATACTGGTGGCACCGCATCATGGCAGTGCTTTTTCGTTAGGGTCGTTGCTACTTGGGGCGACTCAGCCTGACGTGACCTTAGTCAGTGTCGGACGTTCCAACGCCTATGGAATGCCCGATATGTATACTCAACAAAGAGCGCTAGATTTCGGCAGTCAATGGGCGACGACGGCAGATTGGGGGCAGTTATCGATTGCTATCAAAGACCGTGTGTGGCGCCTGAAAACACCCGCGTTATTCGACAAAACGAATGCAAAGTCCTACAGTTCGACTAGCCAACCGTGATATAAAGCAGATAAAATAGCTGGGATTTTCAGAAACTAATGGCATTGCATGGATTCTAACAAGGAACAAACGAGCTCACTTAAGCGGCTCGCATCTTATATAAAGCCTTACAAATCTGCCTTTATCGTCGCTATCATCGGTATGTTGGGCTACGCAGGCGTCGATACTCTCTTTTTCTCACAAATTGAAACACTCATAGACGAAGGTTTGACTCAACAAGACTCAAGTGTCTTGCTGTGGGGGGCCGTATTCGTGCCGGTGTTTTTTATTGTGCGCGGGTTATTCAACTTCATTTCTACCTATTTCTTAAGCTGGGTGGGTTTTAAAGTGGTAACACGCATGCGTCAGCAACTGTTTGAGCACCTCATGAAGCTACCGGTGGCGTTTCATGACAACCATTCTACGGGTGACTTGATATCTAAAATCACTTACGACACCCAACAGGTGGCCGAAGCAAGCAGTCGTGCTTTACTGATCTTAATCCGTGATGGCGGATTTGTAGTCGGTTTGTTGTGTTTGATGTTTTATCAGAGCTGGCAGCTTAGCTTGGTTTTCTTGGTGATTGGGCCCGTCATTGCTAAATTTGTCGGAGTTGTATCGAAACGTTTTCGTGTTGTCAGTGGGCGTATTCAGACTGCGATGGGGAACGTCACGACCACTGCCGAACAAATGATCAACGGGCACAAAGTTGTGGTCATGCATGAAGGTCAAAAGCTCGAGTCAAAACGCTTTGGCGAAATCAACAACATCACTCGCAACCAAAACATGAAACTGGTGAGCACGCGCGCGATCAGCACATCGGTGATCCAGTTTATTGCGTCGTTGAGCTTGGCGATGGTCCTCGTTATTGCCAGTTTTCCCGAGATGTTGGAAAACTTATCGGCGGGTGCGTTTACCACGTTATTGACATCAATGATTATGTTGCTGCGACCATTGAAACAGTTGAGTAACGTGAATAGTGATTTTCAGCGCGGCTTAGCGGCCGCCTCAAGTGTATTCGAGATTCTCGACCAGCCCATTGAGGTTGACAAGGGCACACATATGGTGGAACGAGTTAAAGGTGATATTGAGTTTAATCATGTGACGTTTCGCTATAATGAACACGAAGACCCCGCTTTGGACGATATCAGCTTTGCGGTGGGAGAAGGTAAGACCCTCGCTTTAGTAGGGCGCTCGGGGAGCGGCAAATCAACGATTTCAAATCTATTAACTCGCTTTTATGACGTAACTAACGGCGAGGTGACGATTGATGGGCGGAACATACAAGATTACCGTTTAAAATGTTTACGTCGTCAGATTGCGTTAGTGTCGCAGCATGTCACACTCTTTAACGATACTATTGCCAATAATATTGCCTACGGAACATCAAAGAATGTTTCGCGAGAAGATATTATTAAGGCCGCAGAGCAAGCTTACGTCACCGAGTTTACCGACAATATGAGTCACGGCTTAGACACCATGGTGGGCGAAAACGGCGTCATGCTATCAGGTGGACAGCGCCAACGTATCGCTATCGCGCGTGCGTTACTGCAGGATGCACCTATTTTGATACTCGATGAGGCGACGTCAGCGCTTGATACAGAGTCTGAGCGTCATATTCAAAAGGCATTGGGCGTGTTACGTACCAATCGAACTTCAATTGTAATAGCACATCGTTTATCCACGATTGAGAATGCCGATGAAATATTAGTCATGGATAACGGGCATATTGTCGAGCGTGGGGATCATCAGTCGTTATTAGCGAACGAGGGACCTTATTACCAGCTACATAACCTGCAATTTAGTGGAGTTAATTAGATGTGGCTCGAGCGACAATGGTATCGCAAACGCTTACACCCGTTATTGTATCTTCTTACGCCATTGTCGCTGCTGTTTTGGCTACTGACCAATTTGCGACGTTCGTTTTATCGTATGGGGTTGATACGGTCATTTAAGGCGCCTGTACCCGTGCTTGTGGTCGGCAACATTAGTGTGGGCGGTACCGGCAAAACACCAACGGTCGTGGCTTTAGTTGATATGCTTAAATCTGAGGGCTACACACCGGGCATTGTGAGTCGAGGTTACGGTGCTAAAGCTCAAAGTCCGCATCATGTGGCGGTCGACGATACTGCTGAGTTAGCGGGAGATGAACCGCTGATGTTACGTCAGATTACCGGTGTACCTGTGGTTATTAGCCCCAACCGCGCCGACGCGACTAAACACCTTTTAGCCGAACATCCGAACATTGATTTCGTTATTAGCGATGATGGTATGCAACACTATGCGCTGGGTCGTGACTTAGAAGTAATTTTGGTCGATGCTGAGCGAGGTCTAGGTAATGGTTGGCTGTTACCAACAGGTCCATTGAGAGAAGGACCTTGGCGTTTGCGTGGAGCGCGTTGGGTATTGTCACTCTATGCTCAACACCCGTTTGCTCACTATGTGGGCGAGGTGAAAGCACAGGCTTGGCGACGTGTCATTGATGACGAAGTGGTTGAGCTGCCAGAACATGGCGCATTTTACGCGTTGGCCGGCATTGGTAATCCAGAGCGATTTTTTACTAGTTTACGTCATCAAGGCATCGAGCTTGCCAGTACGCAAGCGTTTCCTGATCATTACCGGTTTACAGCCGACGATTTGCAGGTGTTCAAAGATAAAACGCTACTGATGACTCAGAAAGATGCCGCGAAGTGTCGTGGCATAGCGACAGATAATTGGTACTATCAACCGATATCTGCACAATTTCCTGATAAATTTAAGGCTGATTTGCTTGAGGCAATTCGGCATATTCATAAATGAGGTTTAACCGTGAGTTTTGATAAAGGTTTACTGAACATAATTGCCTGCCCTAGCTGTAAAGGCAAGTTAGTGTGGCATGAGGCCAAGCAGTGGCTCGTTTGTCGAGGCGAACAATTAGCATTTGAACTGGAAGAGGGCATCCCTGTGCTTATGAGCGAAAAGGCTAAAACGTTGAGTTCGGATGAGATGGAGCAGGTACCTTTATGAGTTTTACTGTAATTATTCCTGCGCGTTACCCATCGAGCCGTTTACCAGGTAAACCTCTAGCCGATATTGGCGGCAAGCCGATGATTCAACATGTTTATGAGCGCGCTTTGCAAAGTGGTGCGGCTGAAGTGATTATTGCTACAGATGATCAGCGTATTGCTGATGAAGTGGAACGTTTTGGTGGACGCAGTATGCTGACCTCGAGCGAACATCAATCGGGTACAGAACGGCTGGCTGAGGTCGTAGAGCAGTTGGCCTTGTCCGAAGATCAAGTCGTGGTTAATGTTCAAGGTGATGAGCCTTTTATTCCGCCTGAAATTATCCGGCAAGTGGCTGATAACTTGGCGAATCAACGTGTTGCACCGATGGCGACATTAGCAGTGCCGATGGCGACCTCCGATGAAGTGTTCAACCCGAATGCAGTAAAGGTGGTGTGTGACTCGGCAGGGTATGCGCTTTATTTCAGTCGAGCGCCTATTCCATACAACCGCGACCAATTTAAGTCATTGAACGATCAGCAGCCTGAACAGGTCGATGGTTACATGCGACATATCGGCATTTATGCCTATCGTGCGGACTTTATTAAACGCTATGTGGCTTGGAATGAGAGCCCGCTTGAGCGTATCGAGTCATTGGAGCAGTTGCGCGTGCTGTGGCATGGCGAGAAAATTCATGTTGCTGAGGCCATTATGCCCCCAGCCGCAGGGATTGATACGCCAGAGGACTTAGAACAAGCCCGCCAGCGTATAAAATAAAGCGCGTAGCAGCGATGGTTAGTCCATCGCTGCCATCTGCGCATACTCGTCTTCGAAAAAGAACTTGTCCTCTCCAAAGGCCGGTTTCAATTGATGTAACCAAGTTGCGTCTGGGTCATATTTAGCAAAGAATGGACGCTGTACCCAGTCTGGATTACGGCCTTGAATGAAGCGTAACGCGAAGACTTTTTCGCCAGCCACTTCAGTCACACCTTGTACCTCAACTTTACCAGGACCTGCACTCATCGATGGACCCCGAACTGTGCGCGCAATACCCGATACTTGTTGATAAGCTTGTTGGAATACTTCCCATGTACGCTCAAGCGGCACTTCAAAGTAACGTTTAGCGCCTGTGTCACGTTCGACAAACATATAATAGGGGATCATGCCGAGCTGAACTTCGCGCTCCCACATATCCGCCCATACTTTAGGGTCGTCATTAATGTGGCGTAATAAAGGCGCCTGACAGCGTATCTGTGCGCCTGTGGCACGTAAACGACGAATTGCTTCTTCGCAGACTTCGGTGCGTAATTCGTTGTGATGGTTCAAATGCGCCATAATGGAGACATGTTTCCCCCCACGCACAAGCTTCTCAAGCAAACGCATTAATTCATCAGCGTCGGGGTCCGTAATGAAGCGGTACGGCCAAAATGTCAACGCTTTAGTGCCAATACGAATCGTTTTAATATGGTCGAACTCAGGCTGCAGTAGCCCCTCCAAATAATGCTTCAATTTACGTGTACGCATGACCATTGGGTCACCGCCTGTAACGAGTAAGTCAGTCACTTCTTTATGCTGTGCCAGATAGCGATGTAGTTGATCGGCATCATTGGAGTTGAAGCGTGTCGCTTTACCGACGAACTGAGCCCAGCGGAAACAAAAGGTGCAATAGCTATGGCAGTACTGACCTTGAGCAGGGAAAAATAAAACCGTTTCGCGATACTTGTGCTGCATGCCTGGCAATGGTTCGCCATCAACGTGAGGTACGTTCATCTGCATTTGCCCGGCTGGATGCGGATTCATCTCTTGGCGCAACTGAGTAGCGAGGTCAAAGACTTCATTGGTCGTATGCTTGCCTGACATCAAATCAGCCATACGTTGGAATGCACTGGGATCAAGCATATCCTTTTGTGGAAAGGTGAGCTGAAACAGCGGATCGTTAGGTACGTTTTCCCAGTCGATGAGCTCATTAAAAACATACTCGTTGACTCGGAACGGTAATACGTTCGCGACCACTTTCATTTCGAATCGAATATCATCGGGTACGCGTTTAAGTGCTTCAATCTTATCCAACTGACGATGTTGGTAAACTTTGAAGCGACGCGGAGTAATTACGGGTTGCTGTACGTTAACTACTTGCTGCATAAGCCTCTCTATATGTTGTAAGTGCCATTAGCGGCGCAATAGACAAAATTGCGCTGTATTATAATGAAATTACCCTGTGGTTGCACGTAAACCGTGGGATTTAATCGTATGTACTCTTAATAAAATCGATTGTGGCAATCGCTCAAACCGGTACAGTGATGGGGAACTAGAGGCGCCTTTATCCTGTCATCGAGCACAAAAAAAGCGCCCCTCGGGGCGCTCTGTATGTCTTTGCAGGTCACTTACGATACCACTTACTTCTTGATTGGTTTGAAGTCGCGCTGCGTGTGGCCTGTGTATAATTGGCGAGGACGGCCAATTTTTTGGCTCTCTTCGCTCATCATCTCGTGCCAGTGTGATACCCAACCCACCGTACGCGATAACGCAAAGATTACGGTAAACATGTTGGTTGGAATACCAATCGCTTTAAGTACGATACCTGAGTAGAAATCGACGTTCGGGAACAACTTCTTCTCTACAAAGTAGTCGTCTTCAAGCGCGATGCGCTCAAGTTCCATCGCAACATCCAACAATGGATCGTCACGTTTCAATTCTTTCAGTACTTCGTGGCATGACTCACGCATGACCGTTGCACGTGGGTCCATGTTCTTATAAACACGGTGACCAAAGCCCATAAGGCGGAACGGGTCGTTCTTGTCTTTTGCTTTTTCGATGTACTTAGGAATGTTTTCTACTGAACCAATTTCAGCCAACATACGCAAACACGCTTCATTGGCACCACCGTGTGCAGGACCCCATAGCGATGCAACACCTGACGCGATACATGCGTATGGATTAGCACCTGAAGAGCCTGCTAAACGAACAGTCGACGTTGAAGCGTTTTGTTCGTGGTCGGCGTGAAGGATAAAGATACGGTCCATTGCTTTTGCAACAGCAGGGCTAATTTCATAATCCTCTGCAGGTACAGAAAACATCATGTTCAGGAAGTTTTCCGCATAGCCTAAGTCGTTACGCGGATAAACGAACGGTTGACCGATGCTGAACTTGTAAGCCATCGCTGCGATTGTCGGAATTTTCGCAATCAAGCGGTAGGCGCTACGTAAGCGTTGATCTGGATCATGAATGTCCAAATCATCGTGGTAGAACGAAGACAATGCGCCCGTAACAGCACATAGCATTGCCATTGGATGAGCATCGCGACGGAAACCATTAAAGAAATTGTGCAAGCCCTGATGAACCATCGTGTGTTTGGTGATGGTTTTACGGAAATCTTGGTATTGCTTTTCATCAGGTGCTTCGCCGTGAAGCAACATGTAGCAGACTTCTAGATAATCCGCTTGGGTGGCGAGATCGCCAATAGGGTAACCGCGGTGCAATAAGACACCGTTTTCACCATCAATATATGTGATCTTAGACTCACATGAGCCGGTTGCTAAAAACCCTGGGTCAAAGGTGAAATATCCGTGTTTGCCTAAGCTGCGGACATCTACGACATCCTTACCAGCAGAAGGGGATAAAACGGGTAACTCAATTGACTGTCCATCGATCTGTAAAGTGGCTTTACGATCAGCCATAAGGACTTCTCCTTGCATCTACTTTTTAAAAAGTGCGCTAATTTAACTCGAAATGCGTGCCAAATGTCAATTTTTGTAAAGGACATGGCAACTCGCTCTCGATCATTATACGTGCATAAAGTGAATACAGGATTACATTTTTATGCGAGATACAACTTTAGTCTTAATCCAAATTCTTTCGATGTCCGTTATAGGCATTGGACATTGTAATTCAATGCTATGGTCGATATACTCACATACGTCGAGGTGGCATTAATTAACAGTGCTCCGGGCATTCTTTACATTTCTTGGTGCTTTATTGAAAGGCAATCTATCGTGAAAAAAGAAAGACCTGTAAACTTAGACTTATCTACCATTCAGTTTCCTGCCGCTGCCAAAGCATCTATCCTGCATCGGGTTTCCGGTGTCATTATGCTTGTGTCACTGGCCTTCTTGATTTGGGCGTTCGCAACGTCTCTCAGTGGTCCTGAGGGATTTGCTCAAGTAGAAAGCATAATGACTAGCTTTATCGCGAAGTTCATTGGCTGGGGTATTTTGACAGCGTTAGGATTCCACTTAATCATTGGTATTCGTCACTTGATCATGGATATGGGCTTCTGGGAAGAGCTTGATTCAGGCCGCGCCAGTGCCACTGCATCCATCGTGATTTCGATTATCGTGTCAGTTTTAGTAGGGGTGTGGTTATGGTAAGAGAAGCTGGAACCTTTGGACGTAGCGGCCCGCATGACTTCATTTTGTTGCGTGCTTCAGCAGTCGTTATGTTGCTATATGTCTTGTTCATGGTGGGCTTCTTTGCGTCAACAGCGGACGTAACCTACGCCAACTGGACGGGCTTATTTTCGAATTTGTGGATGAAAGTGTTCACGTTGTTAGCGCTTACCGGCGTGTTAGTACACGGCTGGATTGGTATCTGGCAAGTACTTACGGACTATGTTAAAGCCTCGGGTGTACGCGCTTTTATTCAGTTCGTATTCAGCGTTGGGCTCATCATCGTTTGGCTCACTGGCTTGTTTGTACTGTGGGGTGTGTAAGTGAACGTAAAAACTTTAGAATTTGATGCCGTTGTAATCGGCGCGGGCGGCGCAGGCATGCGTGCTGCGTTGCAAATTTCCCAAGAAGGTATGAGCTGTGCGTTGATGTCCAAAGTGTTTCCAACGCGTTCTCACACTGTTTCTGCGCAAGGTGGTATCACCGTTGCTTTGGGTAACGCCCACGAAGACGATTGGCAATGGCATATGTTTGATACCGTCAAAGGGTCAGACTACATTGGCGACCAAGACGCAATTGAGTACATGTGTAAGAGCGGTCCAGAAGCGATCTTAGAGCTCGAAAACATGGGCTTACCATTCTCGCGTTTTGAAAATGGTAAAGTGTATCAGCGTCCTTTCGGTGGCCAATCAAAAGAGTTTGGCGGTGAGCAAGCGGCGCGTACAGCGGCTGCCGCGGACCGTACCGGTCACGCTCTGCTACATTTATTGTACCAGCAAAACGTGAAAAATAAGACTACGGTATTCTCTGAGTGGTATGCACTCGACATCGTTAAAAACCAAGACGGCGCTGTGTGCGGTGTCACGACGATGAATATTGAGACCGGCGAAGTCTACTATGTGAAAGCTAAAGCGGTCGTATTGGCGACCGGCGGTGCAGGGCGTATTTATGCTTCTACGACCAACGCGCACATCAATACGGGCGATGGCGTAGGTATGGCATTACGTGCCGGTGTACCTGTACAAGATATGGAAATGTGGCAGTTCCACCCAACCGGTATCGCAGGTGCAGGTTGCTTGGTAACCGAGGGTTGCCGTGGTGAAGGTGGTTACTTGCTTAACAAAGATGGCGAGCGCTTCATGGAACGCTATGCGCCAAACGCAAAAGATTTGGCATCGCGTGACGTCGTTGCACGTTCAATGATGACCGAGATTCGCGAAGGTCGTGGTTGCGATGGCCCTTGGGGTACGCACTTGAAATTGAAGCTCGATCACCTGGGTAAAGAGACGCTTGAGAGCCGTCTACCGGGTGTATGCGACTTATCACGCACTTTTGCTCATGTCGATCCGGTTAAAGAACCGATTCCGGTCATCCCAACCTGTCACTATATGATGGGTGGTATTCCAACAGACGTGAACGGTCAAGTATTGGACATCGATAGCGATGGTCAATCAAAACCAGTTCAAGGCCTGTTTGCTTGTGGTGAGATCGCCTGTGTATCGGTACACGGTGCGAACCGCTTAGGTGGTAACTCACTGCTTGACTTGGTCGTATTCGGCCGTGCAACAGGTATGCACTTAGGTGAACACTTGGCTGCGAATGCGGAAGCACGCGAAGCGTCAAAAGACGATGTCGATGCAGCGCTAACCCGCTTTAACCGTTGGGAAAACACCCAGAAAGGTGAAGACCCTGCGCAAATTAAGAAGGACTTGCAGCAATGCATGCAGATGAACTTCTCGGTATTCCGTGAAGGCGATGCGATGGCTGATGGTCTTAAAGAGCTGGCAGAAATCCGCGAGCGTCTGAAAAATGCACGTTTGGATGATACATCTAAAGAGTTCAATACTCAGCGTGTTGAGTGCTTGGAGCTCGATAACTTGATGGAAACAGCTTATTCTACTGCTGTAGCGGCCAACTTCCGTACGGAAAGCCGTGGTGCGCACAGTCGTGCTGACTATCCTGACCGTGACGATGATAACTGGTTAGTACACAGTGTGTACCGCCCAGAAGACGAGCAGATGGTTAAGCGTGAAGTGAATATGGCACCTAA
Source organism: Idiomarina sp. T82-3 (assembly GCF_001577655.1). Classification (NCBI taxonomy): domain Bacteria; kingdom Pseudomonadati; phylum Pseudomonadota; class Gammaproteobacteria; order Alteromonadales; family Idiomarinaceae; genus Idiomarina; species Idiomarina sp. T82-3. The sequence continues at coordinate 82,698 of NZ_LSBQ01000005.1, forward strand.
GCTACGTGAAGCTTTCCCTCCGAAAGCACGTACTTATTAATAAGGGGTTAAAACGATGAAAACAGTTAATATTTCGATTTATCGTTACAACCCGGATGTTGATGACGCACCATACATGAAAGACTATTCTCTTGAAATTGAAGAGAATCAGGATTTGATGGTGCTGGATCTTTTGATTAAATTAAAAGAAAAAGATCCGTCGTTAGCGTTCCGGCGCTCATGTCGTGAGGGCGTGTGTGGCTCTGACGGTTTAAACATGAACGGTAAAAATGGTTTGGCATGTATCACGCCAATGTCATCTTTGAAAGGTGGCAAGATCGTGATTCGCCCGTTACCAGGCTTACCTGTCATCCGTGACTTGATTGTAGACATGAGTCAGTTCTACAAACAGTACGAAAAAATTAAGCCGTATCTTATCAATGATGAGAAAACGCCACCGGCGCGTGAACGTCTGCAATCGCCAGAAGAGCGTGCGAAGTTAGACGGCTTGTACGAGTGCATTCTCTGCGCTTGTTGCTCAACTTCGTGCCCATCATTCTGGTGGAACCCAGATAAGTTTATCGGTCCTGCCGGTTTGTTGCATGCATACCGCTTCTTGATCGATAGTCGTGACACGGCGACTGAACAACGTCTTGATGACCTTGACGATGCCTTCAGTGTGTTCCGTTGCCACGGCATCATGAACTGTGTGAATGTTTGTCCTAAAGGGTTGAACCCAACGAAGGCAATCGGTCACATTAAATCGATGTTGCTGAGCCGTGCAGTTTAATTGCAGCGCCTTAGCAAGAAATCGTTATAATTGATGCTGAAGATGGCCATCCGGCTCACGGATGGCTATTTCTTATAGTTTGAACAAATTGAGTGTGAAGGATACGCAATGCAAGAGGGTGTAATGCGTGAATGGCTAGAATCATCGCATCTAGCCGGAGGCAATATCGCTTATATCGAACAAATGTTCGAAGCTTACCTCGATGATCCTACTGCAGTGAGTGATGAGTGGCGAAATATGTTCGACTCATTGCCAACCAATGACCATGCAGTAGATGCTAAATTAAGTGACGTACGGGAACAGTTTCGTACGCTTGCGAAGAATAAACTCAAGCAAGCTGGCGGTCAGTCGTCAGTAGCGGATCAGAAACAAGTACGCGTTTTACAGCTCATTAATGCATACCGTTTTCGTGGTCATCAACACGCTAACCTTGATCCTCTTGGCTTGTGGAAACAAGAAGAGGTACCCGACCTTTCACTTGCTTTTCATGATTTAACTAAAGACGATTTGGACCGTGAGTTCAACGTTGGTTCGCTAGCCGTTGGCAGCGAAACGATGAAGCTCAAGGATATTCACAAAGCGTTAGAAGATATTTATTGTGGCCCGATTGGTGCAGAATATATGCACATCGTGTCGACAGAGGAAAAACGTTGGATTCAGCAGCGCTTAGAAGGTGTCCGCGGTAAGCCAAGCTTTGATAAAGAGCAGCAGACCGGCATCTTACGTGAATTGACTGCTGCCGACGGTTTAGAAAAATACCTGGGCTCTAAGTTTCCAGGTGCTAAGCGTTTCTCACTCGAAGGTGGCGATAGCTTAGTCCCACTATTGAAGTCATTGATTCGTCGCTCAGGCGAGCAAGGCACGCAAGAAGTCGTTATTGGCATGGCCCACCGGGGTCGTCTAAACGTCCTAGTCAACGTGCTCGGTAAAAAACCACAAGATTTATTTGATGAGTTCGCCGGCAAACATGCGGCCAACAAAGGTTCAGGTGATGTTAAATATCACATGGGCTTTTCGTCAGATTTTGCAACGCCCGGTGGCGATGTTCACTTGGCGCTAGCCTTTAACCCATCACACTTAGAAATCGTTAATCCAGTGGTTATGGGCTCGGTGCGCGCGCGCATGGATCGTTTACAAGATCCTAAAGGCGATAAAGTATTGCCGATAACCATTCATGGGGATGCGGCAATCGCTGGTCAAGGTATCGTACAAGAGACATTTAACATGTCTAAAACGCGTGCCTATCAGGTAGGCGGATCTGTACGTGTCGTGGTGAATAACCAAGTTGGCTTTACCACATCTAAGCAAGAAGACGCGCGTTCAACGCAGTACTGTACTGATATTGCGAAAATGGTCCAAGCACCGATTTTCCATGTTAACGCAGATGATCCTGAAGCCGTGGTCTTTGTAACGCAATTGGCACTGGACTTCCGTAATACCTTTAAACGTGACGTTGTAATTGATTTGGTGTGCTATCGCCGCCACGGTCACAACGAAGCAGATGAGCCAAGTGCTACGCAGCCATTGATGTATGCGAAGGTGAAAAAGCACCCAGTGCCGCGTGAAATCTACGCGGAACGTTTGTCAAAGGCCAATGTGGTTAGTGAAGACGACGCGAAACAATGGGTACAAGACTACCGTGATGCCTTAGATAAAGGTGAGGTCGTCGTTGAAGAACACCGTCCGATGCGTAAGCATTCGGTCGATTGGAGCCCATACGTGGGCAACGATTGGGACGTCGACTATGACTATAAAGTGTCAAAATCGACGCTGGCGACATTGGGTGAGAAGATTGCCCAGTATCCAGAAGAACATAAGCTGAACTCTCGCGTTGCTAAGGTCTATCAAGAACGCATGAAAATGGCCAAAGGCGATAAGCCGATGGACTGGGGTTTTGCAGAAACCTTAGCTTATGCCACCTTGTTAGATAAGGGTATCCATATCCGTTTGACGGGTCAGGACTCGGGTCGTGGTACGTTCTTCCATCGTCATGCCGTGTTGCATAACCAAAAAGATGCATCGACTTACATGCCGTTGAATCACATTAAAGATGATCAAGGTGTGGTAGAAATCTACGACTCGGTGTTATCGGAAGCGGCTGTAGTGGCGTTCGAATATGGCTATGCGACCGCTGAACCCAAGTCGTTGGTGATGTGGGAAGCCCAGTTTGGTGATTTTGCCAACGGTGCCCAAGTTGTGGTTGACCAGTTCTTAAGCTCGGGTGAGCAGAAGTGGGGTCGTTTATGTGGTTTGACTTTATTGCTGCCGCACGGCTACGAAGGACAAGGTCCAGAACACTCTTCTGCACGCCTTGAACGTTTCTTGCAGCTATCAGCTGATCATAACTGGTCAGTTTGTGTACCAACGACACCTGCGCAAGTGTTCCATATGATTCGTCGTCAGCAATTGCGTCCGGTGCGCCGTCCGCTCGTGGTGATGACACCTAAATCGTTACTACGTCACCCATTAGCTATTTCTGAAATGAGTGACTTAGAGAATACCGGCTTCCAAAATGCCATCGCTGAAATTGATGACTTGGATCCGAAAAAAGTAAAACGCGTGGTCTTGTGTTCAGGTAAAGTTTACTATGATCTGTTACAAGAACGCCGTAAACGCGAACAAGATGATGTGGCTATTATCCGTATCGAACAGCTTTATCCGTTCCCTGCGGAAGAAGTCGCAGAGATTATGAAAGATTATCAGCACGTCAAAGATTTTGTTTGGTGTCAGGAAGAGCCCCAGAACCAAGGTGCTTGGTACAGCAGCCAACATAATTTCTGGGCGGCTATTCCATCAGGTGCTCAATTAACCTATCGCGGCAGAGCCGCATCAGCTGCTCCGGCAGTCGGTTATTTATCTGAGCACAATAAACAGCAACAAAAACTCGTTGACGAAGCGCTAACCATTAAATAGGTGAAGATGAACCATGGCGATTGATATTAAAGTTCCTCAATTACCCGAATCTGTTGCCGATGCCACCATCGCAACTTGGCACGTAAAACCAGGTGACAAAGTGTCGCGTGACCAGAATCTGGTTGACATCGAAACCGATAAGGTAGTGCTCGAAGTTGTCGCTGAAGCCGATGGCGTCATTGGCGAAATCATTGCTGACGAAGGCACCACGGTGACTGCTGAAGAAGTGATTGGCAAAATCGAAGAAGGCGCGGGTGACGATAGCAACGACGATAGCGATAGCAAAGATTCGGCTGAAGAAGATAAGAAAGAAGAAAGTTCGTCAAAAGACGACAATGCTTCTGAAAAATCAGGCTCGGGCGAAAAAATTGAAGTCAAAGTACCGCAGTTACCTGAATCTGTCTCTGATGCAACCATTGCAACTTGGCATGTGAAAGCAGGCGACGCTGTTAAGCGCGACCAAAACCTTGTCGATATTGAAACTGACAAAGTGGTTCTTGAAGTTGTCGCGCCAGCCGATGGTGTATTGGCTGAAATCACGCAAGACGAAGGCGCGACAGTGGGTGCTGACGATGTGATTGGCACGGTTGAAGCGGGCGCAGCTGCATCAGGTTCTTCTGATAAATCCTCGGCAAAGTCTGAAGACACTTCAGCTGAGCAGAAAGATGAAGGCGACAGCGAAGTCGCAGGGCCAGCTGTGCGTCGCTTGTTAGGCGAGCATGGTTTGAAGCCGAGTGACGTAAAAGGTACCGGCAAAGGTGGTCGTGTGACCAAAGAAGACGTTGAGAAACACGTTAAAGGCCAACAGTCTAAGCCAAGCTCTAGCAGCAGCCAGAGTGCGTCTCAGCAGCCGCAAGCGGCGGGTGACCGTGACCAAAAACGTGTGCCGATGACGCGTTTACGTAAACGTATCGCCGAGCGTTTATTACAAGCTAAGAACGACACGGCAATGTTGACGACGTTTAACGAAATCAACATGAAGCCGATTATGGACCTTCGTAAAAAGTACAAAGATGTGTTTGAAGAAACACACGGTACACGCTTAGGTTTCATGGGCTTCTACGTTAAAGCGGTCACAGAAGCATTAAAACGCTTCCCTGATGTCAACGCATCGATTGACGGCGATGATATCGTTTATCACAACTTCTTCGATGTAAGTATCGCAGTTTCAACACCACGTGGGTTGGTCACGCCTGTGTTACGTGATACTGACAAAATGTCGATCGCAGACATGGAAAACGGTATTCGTGAATTGGCTATCAAAGGACGTGATGGAAAACTCACATTGGAAGAAATGCAGGGTGGAAACTTCACAATCACTAATGGTGGTGTGTTTGGTTCACTGCTTTCAACTCCTATTTTGAACCCACCACAAAGCGCGATTTTGGGTATGCACAAAATCCAAGAACGCCCCATGGTGGTGGATGGTAAAATTGAGATTTTGCCAATGATGTATTTGGCACTGTCTTATGACCACCGTATTATCGACGGCAAACAATCGGTTGGCTTTTTAGTCACGGTTAAAGAGCTGTTGGAAGATCCTCAACGTCTTATCCTGGATATCTAAAGACGCTGAGCACTCAGCCGTAAGTTGGATTCCAGCTTACGGCTGTTATTTTTGCGCCGTACGCGTTAGAATTCGGCGCGGTATTCGGGTAGGCAGCATTTCGCTGCTTTTGTTGTTTCAACGAATCGGAAGAGCATCATGAATTTGCATGAGTATCAGGGTAAGCAACTCTTTAAAGAGTTTGGTTTGCCAGTATCTGAAGGTTTTGCGTGCGATACTGCTGATGAAGCAGTTGAAGCGGCAAAACGTATTGGTGGAGACACTTGGGTTGTTAAATGTCAGGTTCACGCTGGCGGCCGCGGTAAAGCGGGCGGTGTGAAGTTGGTAAAAAGCACTGACGAAGTTCGCGCTTTTGCTGAGCAGTGGTTAGGTAAAAACTTAGTAACTTTCCAAACCGACGAAAATGGTCAGCCGGTTGCTAAGATTTTAGTTGAAAGCTGCACTGACATTGCAGACGAGCTTTACCTAGGTGCAGTTGTAGACCGTGGTTCACGTAAAATCGTGTTCATGGCATCAACTGAAGGCGGCGTTGAAATCGAAAAAGTCGCTGAAGAAACACCAGAAAAAATCTTGAAAGTTGAAATCGATCCGACCGTAGGCGCACAGCCTTTCCAAGGTCGTGAGTTAGGTTTCAAATTGGGCCTTTCTGCAGATCAAGTGAAGCAATTCACTAAAATCTTCTTAGGCTTAGCGAAAATGTTCGAGCAATACGACTTAGCATTGCTTGAAATCAACCCGCTCGTTATCACTGACGAAGGTAACTTGCACTGCCTAGACGCTAAAGTAGGTATCGATAGCAACGCATTGTACCGTCAGCCGAAAATCCGCGAAATGCACGATCCGTCACAAGACGACGCGCGTGAAGCAGAAGCGGCTAAGTGGGAACTCAACTACGTTGCACTCGATGGCAACATCGGTTGTATGGTTAACGGCGCTGGTTTGGCGATGGGTACGATGGACATCGTTAAGTTGAGTGGTGGCGAACCTGCAAACTTCCTTGACGTTGGTGGCGGTGCAACTAAAGAACGCGTTTCTGAAGCATTCAAAATCATCTTGTCTGACAGCTCTGTGAAAGCCGTACTGGTTAACATCTTTGGTGGTATCGTTCGTTGTGACATGATCGCTGAAGGTATCATCGGTGCCGTCGAAGAAGTGGGCGTTAAAGTACCGGTTGTTGTTCGCCTTGAAGGTAACAATGCAGAACTAGGTACGCAGAAATTGAATGAAAGTGGCCTAAACATTATCGCAGCAGAAAGCCTTTCTGACGCTGCTGATAAAGTGGTTGCTGCGGCAGGAGGTCAATAATGAGCGTTTTGATCGATAAAAATACCAAAGTTATCTGCCAGGGTTTCACTGGCGGTCAAGGTACGTTCCACTCTGAGCAAGCAATTGCGTATGGTACGCAAATGGTTGGCGGTGTAACACCGGGTAAAGGTGGCCAAGAGCATTTAGGTCTACCTGTCTTCAACACTGTTAAAGAAGCGGTGGAAGCGACTGGCGCAACAGCATCAGTTATCTATGTACCTGCACCTTTCTGTAAAGATTCAATCATCGAAGCTGCGGACGCGGGTATCGAACTGATTGTTTGTATTACTGAAGGCATCCCAACATTGGACATGTTGTACGTTAAGGAATACTTGACGCACAAAGGTGTTCGTATGATTGGTCCAAACTGCCCTGGCGTTATCACTCCTGACGAATGTAAGATCGGTATCATGCCAGGTCACATTCACAAGAAAGGTAAAGTCGGCATCGTTTCACGTTCGGGTACGTTGACTTATGAAGCGGTCAAGCAGACTACTGACGAAGGTTTCGGTCAGTCTACTTGTGTTGGTATCGGTGGTGACCCGATCCCAGGCTCTAACTTCATCGACATCTTAGAGCTGTTCGAGAAGGATCCAGAGACCGAAGCAATTGTCATGATCGGTGAAATCGGTGGTACTGCAGAAGAAGAAGCTGCGGAATACATCAAAAACCACGTGACTAAGCCTGTTGTTTCTTACATTGCAGGTGTTACAGCGCCTCCAGGTAAGCGCATGGGCCACGCAGGTGCGATCATTGCAGGCGGTAAAGGTACAGCTGACGAGAAGTTTGCTGCACTTGAAGCGGCTGGCGTCAAAACTGTACGTAGCTTGGCTGATATCGGCAAAGCAGTACGTGAGAAAACAGGTTGGTAATCAACGCTGTTTAAGCTCATAAAAAGCCCGGCCTCGCGCCGGGTTTTTTGTATCTTATGTTTAACTTAATGTGTTTAAGGTAATTTTCTCTTTTCAAACATTACAAGCCATTCGGATAGCTGCTTATCGATCGTATTGTCGTACACCATCATCGCCATATGTGGGCGCTCGGGTAGCGTGATGACTTTAACTTTTGAGTTGTCATCAAACGATATAAAAGTTTCTTTTTTACTGAGTTTATCAAGCTCACCAACAAAAATCAGTGACGGAGGCCAGCTGTTGTGTTGCAGGTGATTATCCAAGATACGTGCGGTATTGGCCTCTTCGACATTCGCTCCGACCGAAGCAGCAGCGCTTTCGATACCTGCGGTAATATACTCATCGCTAATAAATTGGGTTAGCCAAGGCGAGCTGCGTTTTGTCTCGATAAGCGCGGCTTCGGTGAAGTTATTCATCGGGGCGATGCCGATGAAACCGTCGATGTTGCCATACTTCGCGATATATTGTGCAGCCACGCTTGCACCATAGGACTTTCCGTACAGCAACAGCGGCAAGTTTGAGTTGTCACGGCTCAAAGTGACTAGTTGATGTAAACGCTCAACATCCGCCGGACCAAAACTCACCGGCTTATCACTTGCACGCCCATGACCATTCAAGTCTAACAGCAGCACATCGTATCCTTGCGCCCGCAGTGCTCGACTATCAAGATAAAGTGAACGGCTGTCGGTGCTGTAGCTGTGTAGCATAATAACCTGACCGCGCGGCTCACTTTGCTTTGATAGTTTACGCGCATGACTGTCGTCATAGTGATATGGGGTGGTCGTGGTGGTGCCCGTTTTGCTGTTGGTCAGCGCCACATTAATGGTGCTTTCAAACGCCGTTTCTTGTTGAGCAAATCCAGCGGCAGGTGCATAAAAATAATCCAGGTTACCGACCTTCCGGGGCTGCAGGTTAAAGATTTCTAGAGCTGATTGTTCATCAATAAAGTTTAGATTCATTCCATGGGGGTGAGCTACTTGGTCAGCAACGAGGGCTGTACAGCCTGTTAACTGCAGAAGAAGAAAAGTGACTATTATTATGCGCATAGATTAATTTTTCTATTTTGTTTTTAACCGTAATGGAAATTGGACTCCACTACAAGCAGAGTAATCGGCTTAAACTGGTTGTACCAGAAAATCATTCATGCCTACAATGCGGTTATTAGGTATTTAAAGGAAACGTAGAATGGACTTTTCACTTTCAGATAAAAGTTGTGATTATTTGTCACGCGTACAAGAATTTATCGAACAGCATATCGTCCCTTATGAGTCTGATTATCGTAAAGAAAACCAACGTCTTAATGCCGGTCCGCACTGGCGTGAATGGCAGGTGCCACCGCATGTGGCAGAACTAAAAGCCATGGCTAAGAAGGCGGGGTTATGGAACCTGTTTTTGCCCGACGCTGAGCTTGGGCAGGGACTAACAACTCTTGAGTACGCGCCTATAGCCGAGTGTATGGGGCACAGCTTGTTGGCGCCGGAAATCTTTAATTGTAATGCACCTGATACCGGCAATATGGAGGTGCTGTATCACTTTGGGAGTGCCTCGCAAAGGACGCAATGGCTTGAACCTCTCCTGGCAGGGGATATTCGGTCGGTGTTTTGTATGACGGAGCCTGATGTGGCGTCATCTGATGCAACCAACATGCAATCCACGATTACCGCTGACGGCGATGAGTGGGTGATAAACGGACGTAAATGGTGGAGCACAGGGCTTGGGCATCCCGACGCTCAATTTGCCATCGTGATGGGTTTGACGGACGCGGATGCTGATAAGCATAGCCGTCATTCGATGGTGATTGTGCCTTTAAATACACCCGGCGTATATATTGAGCGCATGCTCCCTGCGCTAGGCGAATACGATGCGCCTTATGGTCATGGCGAAGTGGTATTTGATGATGTGCGCGTACCTAAGGACCATATCATCGTGGGACCGGGTGCAGGTTTTAAAATAGCGCAAGGACGTTTAGGTCCAGGCCGTATTCATCATTGCATGCGCGCCATCGGTGCTGCTGAACGGACGCTCGATATGTTTATCGAGCGCGGTACATCGCGTATTGCGTTTGGGCAACCTTTATTAAAGTTGGGTGGCAATACAGAACGTCTCGCAGATTTACGGGTTGCCATTGATCAAGCGCGTTTACTCACCCTTCATGCAGCATGGCAAATTGATAAGGTGGGTGCAATGCAGGCGATTAAAGCGATTTCGTCTATTAAATTGGTTGCGCCGCAAGTACTGCAACGTGTGGTGGATGAAACCATGCAGCTGTATGGTGGCGCCGCGATGTGTCATGATACGCCTTTACCCGATTTATTAGCGGTCGCTAAATCATTGCGTATTGCCGACGGCCCTGACGCAGTGCATCGTGCAACCATTGCTAAAACTGAAGTAAGAGCATGGCAGGAGCGAATGAATGAGCGTTGATGCAAATAGCGTACTTGACCAGTCTTCTCCGGTTAGAACGGAAGAGTCATTACCCATTGAGTCACTTGATGCGTGGCTAAAAGCCGAACTACCTGAGGTGGTCAGTGAGTCTTCGGGCGATTTAGCTATTACTCAGTATACCGGCGGGGCATCAAATTGGACTTATCGACTCGACTACCGAGATATTACTCTTGTTTTGCGTCGTCCTCCCGATGGCACTAAGGCGAAGTCGGCGCACGACATGGGGCGCGAGTATCGTTTTCAAAAAGCGCTTAAGCCGTATTTTCCAGAGGTGCCGGAAGTGCTTGCACACTGCAAGGATGAGTCGGTTATTGGTGCTGAATTTTATGTGATGCGTCATATAGAGGGAATTATTCCGCGTCGTCACTTTCCCCGCCAACTGGAGTTAAGTGAAACACAAGCGCGGCAATTATGTTTAAACGCGATTGACCGCCTTGTCGCGTTACATAATGTAGATATCAATGCATCGGGTCTAAGACGGTTAGCGAAAGGCAAAGGCTATACCCAGCGGCAGGTAGAAGGGTGGTGCAATCGATTTGAGCGGGCGAAAACATGGAACGTATTTGGCGCTAAAAGCATCATGCGCTGGATTCGAGAAAACCAACCGAGCGACGAGACCATTTGCATGACGCACAATGATTTTCGTTTGGACAACTTAGTATTAGATGCCGATGATCCGACTCACATCATTGGCATTCTTGATTGGGAGCTCGCGACGCTCGGTAACCCGCTGATGGACCTGGGTAATGCGTTGGCCTACTGGATTCAATCTGACGACGACAAAATTGCCCGGGCGACGAAACGACAACCGAGTGATTATCCAGGTATGTTAAATAGAGCAGAAATCATCGACTATTATTGTCAGCAGACGGGCGTAGCGGTGGCTGACTTTAAGTTCTATGAGGTGTTTGGTTTATTCCGCCTCGCCGTAATTGCTCAGCAGATTTATTATCGTTATCACCATAAGCAAACGAATAATCCAGCGTTTAAAAACTTCTGGTTTTTGGTCAACTACTTGTTATGGCGTTGCCGTCGCAAAATAAAACAATAAATGGACGTGTATTATGCAAAAACAACAAACCGTATTAATAACGGGCGCCAGTTCTGGACTGGGCGAGGGCATGGCAAGGGAATTTGCCAGTAAAGGGTATCATTTGTGCCTGTGCGCACGGCGCATTGAGCGTTTAGAAGCATTGAAAAGTGAAATCGAGCAAGCTTACCCAAAAGCCAACGTATACATTGCAGCGCTTGATGTTAACCAACACGATGATGTATTTGACGTGTTTGAGCGGTTTAAATCAGAGGCAGGCGCGATTGATAAAATCGTTGTTAATGCTGGGATGGGTAAAGGCGCTTCGTTAGGCACAGGGTACTTTGCCGCTAATCGAGCCACGGCTGAAACGAACTTTGTTGCTGCGTTGGCCCAATGCGAGGCGGCTATGGGTATTTTCAGAGCACAAGAGCGAGGTCATTTGATCACCATCGCCTCGATGAGTGCATTGCGTGGCATGCCGCGTGCAATGACGGTATATGCGGCAACCAAAGCCGGTTTAGCATCGATGTCTGAAGGGATCCGCGCTGATTTGCTTAAGACCTATGGCAACAACAGTCCTATCAAAGTCACCACATTATTCCCGGGTTATATTCGCTCGGAAATTAATGAAAAAGTAAAGAACACACCCTTTATGATTGGCACCGAAGAGGGCTGTCGTAAAATGGTAAAAGCCATAGAGAAAGCGCCCGTCAAAGCCTATGTACCCGGTTGGCCGTGGTGCGTTATTGGTTTTTTAATGAAGCGCTTACCGCTGAGTTGGGTGCTCAAACTGACCTAATTAATCATCGCATGCCGTTGCTTGGTTATCGATTGCGACAGCCAAGCTATGGCTTGTGCCTTCTTTATCCTTGTAGATAAAGACCGGTTCAGCGAGGTTAAAATCGAGCTTGTTGCCCGCATGGGAGACCGTTAGACGACGCTCGTTGAGGCGAATGCGCACACAGGGTTCGCCTGCAACGGTTAACATCCGCTGCCACTCTTCAGTCAAAGGTTCATAGAGCCATATCTCGGTACCCTGCCAAGTCGTTTCTGAACCGCGAGTACATTGATAGGTGTGCACTTCAGCAGCACGATCTTGAGTTTGTTCGAGTTGTTGTAACTGACAGTCACCGGCATGGGGTAGGTCGGGTGCCATGATGGTGTACTGGTACACCACGATACTTATTACGATTAAACCAAAGGTCACGCCAGCGGCCGCAATGATCAGCGCCATTCGTTTAAATATCTGCATGTATTGTTCAATCCCTGTCAGCGTAGGCTCTAAGGTAACATATTCTTTTTTGTCTGTTAAAAAAGCGTTATGGTGGTATTCGACCAAAGCATAATAATAACGAGGTGAATAAATGTGGCAACGTGTTACTGCAATAGTACTGCTGATTGTAGGTTTACTTTTAGCTGTACTCGGAGTCGTAAGCGAGTTTGATACTACCATTCGGCTAACGGGCGCAGGCTTAATGCTGGTGGCTTTAATTTGGCTGTATCGGTTGCCCACGTTGAATAAGCTGAATGAACAAAGTAAACAGCCGCTCAAGTGGTATCAGTCTCCAATTGTTTGGGTGCCCGTGATAGGCATTATTATTTATTGTGTGAGCTTAGCGCTGTAAGGAAAGCAGGCATGAATCTTTTTAAGCGAATTGTCATTTTAGCGGGCGCGGTGGGTCTATTTTTTTATACCGCTTCACAAGACCAATTAGTCGCTGCAATTGCTGACTATCAATTGAGTTGGTATCAACTGGGTGTGCCAGTTGCATGGGGCATCATTTTGGGTGGTTTACTCGCATTGTTGCGTATTCAAAAGCTATTGAGTTGGCTGCCTCCGATTACTTTGATAGCAAGCGGCTTAACGACGATGGGGCTCGTGGGTGCTGTCGCTATTTTCGCTAAACACCAGCTAGTCGTGCTGGCTTTACCTGCCCTGCAAATTGCCAGTATCGGTGTCGGGTTGTATTTGTTTGCAGTGAGCTACACTCGATTAACAGGTGACATTACCGCACGTAAACAAGACAAAACCAAATCATGATATACTTTGTCGTATGAATACGCATACGATTAGAAAAATTACACTCAACTGTGATATCGGTGAGAGCTTTGGCGCTTATAAGATGGGCGAGGATGAACTTATCATGCCGCACATCGACTGCGCTAATATTGCATGTGGCTTTCACGCATCCGACCCACTGACGATGACTCAGACGGTGGCACTGGCAGCACAACACCAAGTCAAGATTGGGGCTCACCCGAGCTATCCAGATCTTGTTGGTTTTGGGCGGCGGCATATGGACTGCTCAGAGCAAGAAATTATTGCTCTCATCATGTATCAAGTCGGTGCACTTAATGGTATCGCCGCACGTTATGATGAATCGGTTGCTTACGTTAAGCCTCACGGTGCGTTGTATAATGATATGCTGCGTGACAGTGAGATATTTAAAGCGGTGTGTAAGGCAGTTAGTTACTTGCAAACCCAACAACGTCAACCGCTACCACTGATGGTTATGGCAACTCCGCAAAACTCTGAGTGGCAGGCATTAGCATCTAACTATGACGTTTACTTATGGTTTGAGGGTTTTGCAGACCGTCGCTATAACCATAAAGGTCGGCTTGTATCACGAAAGCAAAGCGGCTCGGTGCTGACCGAGGAAGCCGATGTACTTGAACAAGCGAACCGGTTTGCTCGACGCGAGCCTATTATTGACAAAGATGGTAACGAGCGAATGATTAGTATCGACTCACTGTGCGTTCACGGCGACAACCCATCCGCGGTCGAAACCGTGTCGAAAATACGTGAGTTACTCCACTCGATACCCGAATAACAACAAGAGGGAAACTGAGCGTGAAACCTTCCATAGTCAATGCGGGTGCTGATGCGGTGATCGTCTATTTTGCAGATGAGATCAGCATCGAGGCGAACCAACGCGTACTGCAACTTGATTCAGCGATAGCCAGCAGCGATTTAGCGATACTCGAAACCGTACCGGCATACTCATCGCTCATGGTTTATTACGATATTACCCGGCATTCAGATACCGATATACGTGCCTCGATCAAAGCTATCATTGAGTCCCTGCCTGAACTCCAACAGGTTAACGCGGAGCAGGGGCAAACACACGTCATTCCTGTTTATTACGACGAGACGGTCGGGCCTGATTTAGCACGTATTGCGGAGCTTCACGAATGTAGTGTCGAGGAGGTTATAGAGCGCCATTGTCGGGACAGCTATCGCGTATATGCATTGGGGTTTGCACCGGGCTTTGCTTACATGGGCGAAGTCGCCGAAGATTTACAGGCACCTCGGCTGGATTCACCTAGAACACGAATTCCAGCGGGGAGTGTTGCCATTGCTGAACGGCAAACAGCAATTTATCCCTTAGCATCGCCTGGCGGTTGGAACATCATTGGTCGCACGACCTTTCCATTATATGAACCTCAGAAAGGCATTCTGAATCAACTTAACTCAGGTGATACGGTGCGATTTAAGGCGATTTCAAAGGATGAGTTTATCGCGGCTGGCGGCTCAGTGGAGGCATTCGAATGATTGAAGTGATTGAACCCGGCATGTACGCCACTATTCAGGATTTTGGTCGCTTAGGTTACTTAAAAAAAGGCTTAACACGCGGCGGACCTATTGATGAGAATGCCTTTTTATGGGGCAACTATCTGCTAAAAAATGAGCCGGGTGCCGCTCAGATTGAAATTGTATTGGGTGGCTCAAAGTTTAAGTTTTCCACCGCTGCTGCAGTCGCCGTGTGCGGTGCAGATGTTAGCTTAAAACTGGATGACGAAGAGCGCAATATTTGGGAGACGTTTCAGGTTGAAGCGGGGCAGGTGTTGAGTATTGGGCCTGCACGTAGCGGATTGCGGGCCTATTTAGCTGTTGCAGGTGGAATACAGGTCAAGCCGCAATGGGGCAGTTGCGCGACGGTTAAGCGTGAGCAATTAGGCGGTCACCGCGGTGATGGTAGTGCGCTGCAAAAAGGCGATACATTGGCTATTGAGTCTTCAACCTGTGAGTTAACGCAGCGCATTCCATGGCGTTACCGTCCTGATTACAGTAAGCCACCGGTCTTAGGTCTGATACCCGGGTTTCAGTACGATCAGTTTGCCATGGCTGAGCGCGAAAAACTGAGTTTCCACGAGTATAAAATTAGCCAGCAAAGCGATCGGATGGGGATTCGACTCGAAGGGCCTGCCATTGAGTATGCGGGCAAAGGTTTAGTGTCAGAGGGAATCAATATTGGCTCAGTGCAGGTGCCACCGAATGGCCAACCTATTATTATGATGAACGATCGCCAAACGTTGGGGGGGTACCCTAAGCTTGGTAATATAAGTCCACTGGATCTGTCACGTTTGGCACAATGTCGACCGGGTCAAACCGTGCAGTTTACTCGAGTTGAAGTTGCTAAAGTACAACAGCAATTAAAGAACTATTATGACTTTTTTGGCATCACACCTGCTTGCCAGACGGATCATTAATTGCGATCATAAGTAATATCCTTTTTTGAGCTCAAAAGTTGTTGGAGAACATACACGCATGTCAGAAACTGAGCATCGTCCAAGTAATTTTATTCGCCAAATTATTGATAAAGATTTGGCAGAAGGAAAGCATACGTCAGTACATACTCGGTTCCCACCGGAACCGAATGGTTTTTTGCACATTGGTCATGCTAAATCAATCGTGTTGAACTTTGGTATTGCCGAAGATTACCAGGGTACCTGTAACCTGCGATTTGATGATACCAACCCATTAAAAGAAAAAGTTGATTACGTCGAGTCGATCAAACGCGATGTTGCTTGGTTAGGTTATCAGTGGGAAGGTAAGCCTCGTTATTCATCGGGGTACTTTGATGAGTTACACGGGTTTGCGATGGAGCTCATTGAAAAGGGACTCGCGTACGTGGATTTCTCTGACCAAGAGACCATGCGTGAAATGCGTGGCACGCTGAAAGAGCCGGGCACCAACAGCCCTTACCGGGACACGTCGGTCGAAGAAAACTTGGATTTATTCAAGCGTATGACAGCGGGCGAATTTAAGGATGGTGAGTGTTGCTTACGAGCTAAAATTGATATGGCATCGCCGTTCATGTGCATGCGCGATCCGGTGATTTATCGCGTGCGACACGTGCATCACCACCAAACCGGTGACAAGTGGTGTGTGTATCCAATGTATGACTTCACACATTGTATTTCTGATGCGTTAGAGGGCATTACGCATTCATTGTGTACTTTGGAGTTTCAAGATAATCGCCGTTTGTACGACTGGGTTTTGGATAATATCAGTATCGACTGTCATCCTCAGCAGATCGAATTCTCGCGCTTGAACTTGCAATATACCGTGATGAGTAAACGCATCATCAATAACTTGGTTGAGGAAGGCAAAGTTTCAGGTTGGGATGACCCTCGTGTATCGAGTATTGCGGGTTTGCGTCGTCGTGGCTACACGCCATCGTCTATCCGTGAGTTCTGTCGTCGTATTGGTGTCACCAAAATGGATAACCAAGTTGAAATGGGTATGCTTGAAGCCTGTATCCGTGATGACTTAAACGAAAACGCACCGCGTGCGATGGCGGTAATGGACCCCATTAAACTGGTTATCGAAAACTATCCAGAGGGTCAGCAGGAGCTACTTGATGCGCCTAATCATCCGAATAACCCGGATATGGGGAGCCGCCAAGTAACTTTCTCACGTGAAGTCTACATTGAACGTGAAGACTTCCGTGAATCGGCTAACAAGAAGTTTAAGCGACTGGTGTTAGACAAAGAAGTTCGTCTCAGAAATGGTTATGTGGTTAAGGCTGAACGCTGTGATGTTGATAGTGACGGGCAAGTAACGACCGTATACTGTACCTATGACCCTGATACTTTGGGCAAAGATCCAGCCGATGGTCGTAAAGTGAAAGGCGTTATCCATTGGGTTTCGGCAGATACAGCGAAAGAAGCTGAGTTTCGTATCTATGACCGTCTGTTCCGTGTGCCGAATCCTGCTGCGGAAGATGACTTGTTCGCTGCGCTAAACCCTGACTCACTCGTGGTTAAGCACGGCTTTGTTGAAGCCAACTTAGCCGAGGCGAAAGTTGAGCAACCGTACCAGTTTGAACGTTTAGGTTATTATGTGTTGGATAGTGACGCTGAGAAAGAACAGCGCCTTATCTTTAACCAAACCGTGGGTCTACGTGATAGCTGGGCTAAAATCGAACAGCAGGGCGATGCTGCATAAGTGCTTATCAACAAAAAAACCGGCTCATGAGCCGGTTTTTTAATGTTCAATAAACGAGTCGAGTAGTTTGGCGCCACATAGGCGAGATGGCGTGTAATAGCCACCTGGCAAAGCTTCATGTTGTAAAATATAAAGTGCGACTTCAACGGCTCCTTCTGCTGTGACGGTATAGCCATTTTTTATTTTGAAGCGCATAGACTTCGTGTCTCCACGTTTATTTTTGACCTCTCCCCAAATATAGGTCGGGTTGGCTTTACGCGCGCTTTCATCCGGACCTGAGCTATCACGTTGATCAACCTTTGCCTTGAGCTGCTTTTGTATCCAACGTGATTTAAATATCCAACGAAACCAATTAACCAGACGGAGCCGTTTAATCAGTTTGGGCGGCGCTGGAATATAGACCTCAATATTGGGTATCGACGTGGTGTAAAATGCGGTCGCCACATCGCCCCATGGAATGGTCATCGCCGACTTAACACCGTTACCAAAGTCAATGCGGCGCTCTTTCCATGCCAATGGCACTGAGCTGACAATACCGTCGATACGCGCAGCACCTCCATGCCCTAAACGCTCAATACTCGTTTTAGCCGTACCACGACTCATTCTGGACGCCGAATCAAACCCCAAAGCAAGGTGTGTTGCGTCGGGCATCTGTGCGTATAAACGCGCAGCCAAGCAATCCGTAGGAATAACATCGAAGCCCACACCTGGGCAGAGCACGATACCTGCTTTTTTAGCAGCCTCAGACTGCGAGTGTGCATATTCAAACACGTCAATCTCGCCAGTAATATCAAGATAATGCGTAGCGGTGCTAATACAGGCTTGAATGAGCGGGGCGGCCGTTTTGCTGAAAGGACCTGCACAATTGATAACCAGATCGATGTCAATCAGTTGCTGTTTGACCTGTGACGGATCTGAAAGGCTGAAAACACGGTGCTGGAGCTGAAGCGCCCCAGCGAAGTGTTCGATTTCGGTTGCGTTACGCCCTGCAAGTACAGGGTGATAACCTCGTGCGACGGCTTTATGAGCAATGAGTTTACCTGAGTATCCATTTGCACCATAGATAAGCCAACGCAGTGCCATCGTTAGGCTTCCTCAGCTGCTTTATATTCGCAACCTTCACCTCGTTGACACTCGCCATAAAGATATAAGCTATGATTAGTTAGTTTGATTTTATTTTGCTCGGCAATACGTACCTGACGTTCTTCGATAACATCATCTTCGAACTCAAACACGTGACCGCAGGTTAAGCACACCAAATGATCGTGGTGTTCTTTCGCACTGAGTTCAAAGACCGAACGACCGCCTTCAAAATGGTGACGGGTAATAATACCTGCATCATCGAACTGGTTTAACACGCGGTAAACCGTGGCGAGGCCAATTTCATCCTTTTGCTCAAGCAAAATCTTGTAGACGTCTTCGGCACTGATATGCTGATTATCTGGTTGCTTAAGGATCTCCAAAATTTTTACGCGTGGGGACGTTACTTTAAGACCAGCTTTTTTCAATTGTTCATCATTTGTCGCCATGGTGCTCTTCGCTTTTTGTTTAGTTGTTCAATAGCTCTGCTCAAAATAGCGCAAAACCATCCTAGTTGGCTAGCTCTGCGAGACACATCTCTTCATAAACCTGTTTACACCATTGGGTAACACGGTCTTTTGTCAGTTCTGGCTGACGATCTTCATCGATACCTAAACCCACAAAATGATTTTCATCGACCAACCCTTTTGACGCCTCAAAGTGATAGCTCTCGGTTGGCCAATGACCAACAATGATTGCTCCTCTTGCTTCAACGATATCGCGCACCATACCCATTGCGTCTAGGAAGTACTCGGCGTAATCCTCTTGGTCTCCGCAGCCGAAGATGGCGACGAGTTTGTCAGTAAAATCAATTTCTTCTAACTCAGGGAAGAAGTCATCCCAGTCACACTGCGCTTCCCCGTAATACCAAGTGGGGATACCAAATAAAAGAAGATCGTAGCTCGCAATATCTTCCTTACTCGATTTTGCAATATCTTTGACCTCAACAAGCTTTTTGCCGAGTTCTTTTTCAATCATGTGGGCGACCGCTTCGGTATTACCCGTATCACTTCCAAAGAAAATTCCAACAGTTGCCATAAATCAACTTTCACCTGATTTTACTAAATTAACGACAGCTGGCAGCACTTGTTCTTGGTTTGCCAGCGAGATTTTAATCATCGCTTCGACTAAATCGCTGCGGGTGCAGCCCGAGGATGATGCGACTTCGTTCAAATGCTCATGCACTGACTGGTCGACTTTCAATTCTATTCGCTTTCTACCTTGACGTCGGTCTCGTTGCAGTTGCCGACGCTTATTAATTTTTAACTGCTCATTACGTGGTAGTGGATTTGTTCGAGGTCGACCTTTACGCGGTTGATCAAGGAACAAATCGATCGTTACTTTATCCGTGTTTTCTTTTGCCATGTGTTTTCGGTCGATTTTAGACACCGACCTCCCAAATCACTTGGATAATGCCTTTAGCAATAAAACCAAAGCAGCCAAGAAACAACACCATCCATACGATAATGCGTCCGAATTTGGGGACCGATGAGCGATTAAGCACATCTCGAATAGCTAAGCCTATTAGTAAGAAAAGTATACCTAGCGTAATATTAGTAACGAGTACTTCTATTTGCTCATAATATTCAGCCAACATCCTTAAGATACCACCCTATAGGCCGACAGAAACGCCTCTTATAATAGCACAGTCGACCGTTAAAGACGACCGTGGCTCGCTAGAAAATCCTTTACAAGACGATTGAAAATGCGCGGTTTTTCGGCGTGTAACCAATGCCCAGTGTTTTCAACAACTTTAACCTGCGTATTACTAAAACGCTCGGTGACTTGCGATTTATGTTGTTCGGTTAGATAGTCTGAATTCCCGCCTTTTATAAACAAACAAGGGCCGGAATAATCGCCATGGCTGACACTGCCGGCGATATCGTCATATCGCTCGGTAATCGCGGTTAAATTGAGTCGCCACGCGAAATGGTCGCCATCCTTGCGGAGGTTTTTCAGTAAAAATTGGCGCACACCTTTTTCTTTGATCACCGAACTCAGTTGTTTATCAGCATCCGTGCGGCTCGTTATTTGGTGTAAATCTAAACCCGCTAAGGCATCTAATATTGTGTTGTGATGAGCAGGATAGGCGACTGGAGCAATATCTGCGAACACCGCTGCTTGGACACGCTCTTCGTAGCGCATAGCCACTTCCATGGCAATCTTACCGCCCATGGAATGACCAACTAACGAAAACTTCTTTAAGGCTAATGCATCTGCAAGTGCCACAATATCGTCCGCCATTTCCGTATAGGTCATACTGTCATGGTGAGGAGAATCACCGTGATTGCGAGCGTCGGGTAGAACACAGAAGTAGTCGCGCTCCAAATCGCGAGCAAGGCTCTTTAGGTTATCTCCATCTCCGAACAACCCGTGAATGATAATAACGGCGGGATTCTGCTTGTCACCCATGGTTTCGTAATGCAGTAATTCTGACTCTGCCATCGTTGTGCCTTTAGTGTTAAACTTTGCTAATATTTTCCGAGCTTTAGTGGTTGGTTGCAAGTCAACCCTGCGAATCGATAACAATGAGGAATTAAAAACCGATGAAACGCATCGAAGTTGAAGACGATTTATACGCGTATATCGCGAGCCACACGCAACAAATCGGTGAGAGCGCATCAGATATTTTGCGCCGTCTATTGGGCTTCGACAGCATTGCTCAGGTTGAACCGGTGCAGGTCGAAGAGCGTGCTACTGACTCTGTGTTTAACCGTCTAAATCAGCAAGATGTTAATGTACAGAAAAGCGTAGTGGCACGATTTCTCTACATTTTGAGCATGCTGTATAAGACTCATCCCGAACAGTTTGAAACCGTATTGACTATTCGCGGCCGTGACCGCCAATATTTTGCCCGTTCGGAAGAGGCGTTGCTGACCAGTGGTAATAGTACGAATCCTAAGGCGATTCCCTCATCACCTTTTTGGGTGGTGACGAACAATAATACGACGAAGAAAAAATCGATGTTGACTCAGGTTGCGCAAAAGCTTGGATACAGCAAACCTGAAGTCGAGCAAATTAGGGACTTTTTATAATGACGGTGCATGAACGAGCGGGGCAGCCCGCAACCGCAGCGGATAGCGTAAACATCGCGCAGTTGGTCAGTGCATATTATGTGTATGAGCCAGACCCACGTAAAGCTCATCAAAAAGTGAGTTTTGGAACATCGGGTCATCGCGGTTCTGCGCTGGCGCGAAGTTTCAATGAAGCACATATTCTAGCAATTGCACAAGCAATTTGTGCCTATCGTGAAGAACAAGGCATTGAGGGTCCGATTCTACTCGGCAAGGACACCCATGCACTTTCAGAGTCGGCTTACATTTCGGCACTCGATGTGTTTTTAGGTAATGGGTTAGAAGTACATGTACAAACAAAGCATGGTTATACGCCCACGCCTGCATTGAGTCACGCTATTTTGATGTACAACGCAAACCATCAAAAGCAATGTGACGGGGTGGTCATCACGCCTTCACATAATCCACCACAGGATGGCGGCTTTAAATATAATCCGCCGCATGGGGGACCGGCTGATGCTGATGCTACGCGAGTCATTGAAAAATATGCGAATGCACTACTGTCGTCTGGGCTTCAAGGCGTTAATACCTGTGAACGGGAAGATGTGTTATCACATCCAAAGTTAGTCTTTGTTGATTGGCGTAAGCACTATATTGACGATCTGCCCCGCTGTATCAATATGGACCTTATCAAAGGCGCAAACCTGCGTCTTGCGGTCGATGCAATGGGTGGCGCAGGTGCTGATTATTGGCACCAAATCGCTGAGACTTATGGGCTCAATATCGATATTTTCAACGATCACGTCGACCCAGGCTTTCAGTTTATGACCCTCGATAAAGACGGCAAGATACGCATGGATTGCTCATCACCTTATGCGATGACAGGTCTGTTGGCTTATAAAGATCGATACGATTTAGCCGGGGGAAATGACCCCGATTATGATCGCCACGGTATCGTTACGCCGGATGGCCTAATGAATCCTAATCATTACCTTGCTGTGGCTATTGATTATTTGTGTAAGTCGCGGGAATGGGCAGCCGATGTTGCAATCGGTAAAACACTCGTTTCTAGCCAAATGATAGATCGCGTTGTAGAAGATAATCAGCGTAAGGTTTATGAAGTGCCTGTTGGCTTCAAGTGGTTCGCTCAGCAGCTGCGTGATGGTGATATTGGTTTCGCAGGCGAGGAAAGTGCAGGAGCCACTTTGCTTGATCGCCAAGGTGATGTTTGGACCACCGATAAAGACGGTATCGTGATGGTATTGTTGGCGGCAGAGCTGCAAGCTGCCACCGGTGAATCCCCGAGCGCTTATTACAAAAAATTATGTGCGCAGCACGGCGAAGCGTTTTATCAGCGGGTTGATACGACATCGTCGTTGGAACAGAACGCGCGCTTCAAGGATATTCGAGCCTACAAATTGAAATTAACCACGTTAGCTGAAAGTAACGTTGTCGATATTTTTACAAAAGCGCCGGGTAATGACGCTCAGTTTGGCGGTGTCAAGGTCGTGTTAGAAGATGGCTGGTTTGCCGCACGACCCTCAGGCACTGAGCCGGTTTATAAAATCTATGCGGAAAGCTTTAAATCAGCCGCACACCTCGAGCAAATCATTGCTGAAGCGCGCGACTGGGTCGCTGAGCTTATTCAGTAATTGTTAGTGTACTGAAGCGCGTTAGCGCTTCAGTACCGCCGTACCATCCACTTCTTCTTCGGTATCGTCCTCTTCATCTGGCGCCTCTTCCGCCATGGAAGTTAATAGCTCATCGGAGGTTTGTGACGGTGCTAGAATAGCAAAGTTGCTGTGTAATTGTTCCTCAGCTTTAGCACGACGCGTGATGCGGTACAGTGCGTAACAACCCACAAAAGCGGTGAGACCACCAAGCAGTAGAAAGAAGTAGTTAATAGCACCGAACTGCATTAACGCAGCGACCGCCGGCGCACCAATGATACTACCTGCACCACCGATTTTGATGATAGCGCCCGTGGCACCAACCATCTGGTCTTTCTCGAGGTAATCGTTGGTGTGTGCCATACCGAGCGAGTAGAGCGGTAGAATAAAGGCGCCAAGCACCGCTACGACTAGATAAATGAGTAAGGCATTTCCGGCACCAAGCTGAGCAAGTAAAATAGCTGCAGCGGTTCCGCCTGCGGCACAAATGGCGATAACAATACGACGATCAATGCGATCTGATAGCAAGCCAAACGGTGTTTGCGAGAGAAGTCCGCCGACTATAAACGCTGACATAAAGAACGTGATCTGTAGTACGGAAAGACCAATATACGAAGCATACATCGGACCGATACCGTAAAACATGGCGTAACATGCTTGCATTACAAATGCGTTGATAACCCCCAATGGTACTGTATTCAATAACATTTTAACGGGTACCTTGCGATTTTCGTGCGTGGTTGGCTCAACGGTAACGCTTACTAAGATGGGGATTAGCGCTAAATTGATAAGCAGTACCACAATGGCAAAGGCGATAAAGCCGCCGGGATCTGCGACACCGAGTATTAACTGACCGGCAATCAGACCACTGTAAATGATAACGAGGTAAATGGATAACAAGGTGCCACGGCTCTTGTTATCAGCCATGGTATTTAGCCAACTTTCAACAATGACGAAGATGCCTGATATCGCAAAGCCAGTCACAAACCGCATGACAAACCAGACGACAGGGTCAATCCAGATAGCTTGAACTAACACGCTGGCCGCGGCGAGGGCAGCCAGTCCGCCAAACGAACGTATATAACCGACTCGACGAATATCTTTGGGGGCGCGAGTCGAGCCAAATAAATAGCCAATAAAGTAGGCCGACATGATAAAACCAGTGACTAAGGTGCCAAAACCTTCAATCGTGGCGCGTAAACTGAGGAGCGTACTGGTCATACCGACACAGACCCCAATCAAGCTGATACTCGATAATAACGAGCTAATGCCACGTAATTGTTTTTTAAGCATAATGTTCCTAGTCACAAAATTTGTTTCATTTTAGCGAGGTGACCGGTTTTTGACTAGGCTATCGATAAATTACTTGAATTTACGTTGTCGAGGGCATTCCCACAAGGTTATCCACAAGTTGTCACTTGCCGTGTTGCGTTTGGGTGTTTAACATGCATTTCATGAACGATTTTTTGAAGGCTGGCCTATGATGCGCGCAACAGTTCAATACTTCATCTGTATGGTAAGTTTATTACTGTGCTTCTCGGCACAGGGTCGACTTATTGATGATCTTTTCTCAGCGGAAATAGAAGTGTCTTCGCAGGCAGCGAGCCAACGTGATGAAGCGTTGCGCACAGCGTTTGAACAGGTGATATTAAAAATATCGGGAAGCGAGAAGACACTCGAGCATCGTGCAATAAAGAATGCTAAGAGTCAGTTGGACGACTACCTATTACAGTACGGTTATCGGCGTAACGGGAATACGTTATATCTTACCGCCAACTTTGATGGACGTAAGCTGTCTGAGTTATTTAAGGTTAATCAACTGCCCTACTGGGGGAGTCGACGTCCGGAATTGTTGATGTGGGTAGCCAGTAGCGACGAGCGTGGCAAACGGCATATTTTAGCAGCAAACGACGAGTCTATCTTTATTCAACAGATCCGCCACCTCGCTAAGCAACGCGGTTTACCCTTACAGTTTCCTTTAATGGATTTGACGGATGCAACGTCAGTCTCTATTTCTGACATTTGGGGACGTTTTTTGACCCCTATTGGCGACGCTTCACAGCGATATCGAGCAGATGGCTATTTGGTCGCGAAGGTAGCAGAACGCGGCGTGACGGATGATGAACCTAAAGCCGAGGGCGAAGCCGAAAAAGGCCGTTGGCGGTTAGACTGGGTGGTCCGTGTGGGCGATATTAGAAAGTCGGGCGAAGTGTTTGCAAATTCACGCGACTTTCTTGCAGGTCCGTTCATGAATCAATTGCATGAATCGCTTGCTAATGAATTTGCTTTGATTGCGTCAGGTGAGAGTCAGTTGATTCAGTTTCCTATTCGTGTGGAAGGTTTGCAGGGTTGGCAAAGTATTCTAGATATTCAAAGGTTCATTGCGAGTGTGACCTCTGTACAGCAAGTCAAGCTAACTGATTACAGCCCAACATTCAGCCGCTTTGAGGTGACCTTAACGGATACGCCCGATCATCTGTTACAAGCTATTGAGTTAGATGGGCGTTTACAACAAAAGCGTCGCGATCCCTTTGCTTTGCGCGAGCAAAGCGCTGAGGAGGAAACGACTTATCGGTGGGTGGCAACAGAATAATGACAGCCGGTAAGCAACAACCTCAGCAACTAACACTTGCAGTGCAGTTGCCTGATGATGAAAATTTTACCACCTACTTAGAGCAACAGAATGATAATGTGGTGCGTTGGCTCAAGCAAATCGCAACAAAACCTCTGAGTGAAACGCAGGGCGAACGCTTGACACTTTTATCAGGTCCTTCGGGCTCAGGGAAAAGTCACCTGTTACATTCGATTGTCTCATTAGCTGGACAACACACCCAAGTCATGTATTTGCCGTTGGCGGATTTGAAAGAAAGCAACGCCGAGCAAGTGCTAGCAGGCTTGGATGCATTCAATATTATCTGTCTAGATGATATTGATACGGTACTTAAGGACCCCACTTGGTGCTATGAGTTATTCAAATTAATTAACACGATTACAGATGCTGAGCACTGTCGCTTGATGATGACCGCTCATGCGAGTGCGAGTCAGTTATCAGTTGAACTCGCTGACTTGCGTTCTCGTTTACAATGGGCAACGGCGTTTCAACTCAGCCCACTCAATGATGATGGCAAGGCAAGCGCATTGACGCTTCGTGCACAATGGCGAGGTTTGCAGTTGCCGCACGATGTGGCTATCTTCATGTTGCATCGGTTGGGACGCGATATGGCAGGGTTGTTGGCGCACTTAGATCAACTCGATAAAGCCTCTATCGCGCACCAACGAAAACTCACGATTCCATTTGTGAAACAAGTATTGGCTATTTAGCCTCTTTTTGCTTTTTAAGGCCCAGCCCTAATTCACGTCCGCGGTGCCGTGCAAACCCTGTTGCACCGACAAAAGCAACTGTCGTGAAAAGTATTTCTAAAACTGACCATACACGTTCATCAGGATGTGTGTATACGGTTGTGAGTCCGTGCAAAAAGTAGAACATCAAAATAAAATTAAACCAAGCGTGTGTGTAGGGCTTCCCTTTAACTAATCCAACGAGTGGAAATAACATCGGTAAAACCCAAAAAATTAACGATAGGTAAGTGGGTAGGGCACTCGTGTCACTTTCTGGAATGAGACCATGCCACAGAATCAGAAGTGCCAACAGCAGCCAGTAACCGGTCTGTGTGGCGATGCGAAAAAAGCGTGTTTTTGGTGCCATTTGAACGGCCATGTTATGCATCCTTGGTTGATTTTAGCTGTTGTGCAATTGTTGCAACTCGTTGACCCAAAGCAACGGCACTGGCTCGCTCATTGGCCGATAATGTCAAATTGGATGATGCATTTAACGCACCAGCACCGTAAGGCGAACCACCTGCATTATCGTGATGTAAACTCGGTTGCTCATAAGGAATGCCCGTTAGTAGCATGCCGTGATGAAGCAGAGGCAATGCCATATTAAGTAGGGTACTCTCTTGACCACCGTGTAATGAACTGGTTGTCGTAAAAACGGCTGCAGGTTTATCAATTAGATCACCATTTAGCCATTCGCGGCTGGTCGTCTCCCAAAATTTTTGCAGGTGTGCGCTCATGTGACCAAAACGAGTTGGACTTCCCATTATTAACGCATCACAGTTGATCAGCTCATTTTTATCAAGAAGTAAATCACGCATACTCGCGGCATCGCTATCGGTTTCGACCGTGCGTAAAAGCGCTTCAGCTCCGGTTGCCTGAACGCCTTCGGCTATGGCATCTGCAAGTAAACGTGTCTGACCGCCTCGGCTAAAATAAAATATGACGACGTTACAGCCACTCACTTTATCAACTCCAACGCATTCTCCGGCGGGCGTCCTAATACGGCCTTCTCACCCTTAACGACAATCGGACGTTCAATAAGCTTGGGGTTATTGACCATCGAAGTGAGCAATACCTCATCATCCGACTCGTCGGCTAACTTAAGTTCCTTATATACCGCTTCTTTTGTGCGCATCAGTTGTCTAGGGCTGATATCGAGTTTATTCAGCAAACTGCTCAGTTCGGCTTGACTTGGTGGGGTTTCGAGGTATTTGATAATGGTTGGCTCGATACCATGCTGTTGCAATAACTCAAGCGTTTGGCGTGACTTTGAACAACGCGGATTATGGTATATGGTAACTTTAGACATATTGATTCACTCTATTAGTCAAACGTTGTTTCTTATCATAACGAATACGGGCCGAATATGAAATTGTCATTGCTAGTTGCGACAGTGTTAGCATTGGGTGTAGTGGGTTGTTCACAAGAGCCGGACATTCAACTCAACAACGAAAGCCAGATAAACTGGCAAAATGGTAAAGCGAACACCGTGGTGGTGAATTACTTCGCCGAGTGGTGCACTCCCTGCCTGCGTGAGTTGCCTGAACTTAACGAGTTTTATCACAACGAAGTCAGTGACGACAGCCAACTAACACTGATTGGCATCAGTTTTGATCCGATGAGTAATCAGCAAATCAACGCGCTGGCGGAAAAACATGATATTGATTTTCCTTTGGCGTTGAGCCTGCCAGCACCGAAATTACCGTTTGATAAGCCGGGTATGTTACCGGCCACTTACATTGTTGGTCCAGGTGGAAAGGTGACCGGTCCACTGTTGGGTGAGCAAACACGAGCGAGTCTACGAAAAGCGATTGCTAAAGTGCGCTCAGAGTAGTCCTTTCAGGCGTTCCTTTTCGGCGCGTAATTGGTCAATACGCGCGTTAAGTCGTTTCTCGGTTAGCTTATTCTGTGTGTGATTTTGCGCTGTTTGTAGTTGATCAATAGCAAGATCGAAACCACCGCGGAGTGCCAAGGCTTCCGCGCGTGTCTCGTACATCGCGGCTCTATCAGAAGTTCGCTGATAGGCATCGGTAAGCAGATCGAGGGCAATTAATGAATCTGGTTCAGCTAACAGATAATTGCGCAATAATTTCACGCCCAGCTCAGCCTCATTTGAACGAATCGCAGCATTCGCGTAGTTGAGTATAATCACCGGATCGTCAGGGCTTCGTGTGTACTCACGCTTCAGCATATCAAGTGCCTTACCATTTTGTTCCAAGGCAAGGTAAATATCGGTTTGCACATCAATATAGAAACGATTTCTAGGATCGCGCTCAAGTAACGGGGTTAACCATTGTTGTGCCGTATCAGGATTGCTTGCATCGAGTGCTCTGATGGCCAATGCATAGCCGCCGGCTTGTTGAGTGATGATATTATCGCTTTTGGTCATTTTAACGAACTCACTATTCGGCGTGCTGCGTGTATAACGCGCATCAACTCGCGCTTTAGCAAGTTCAAAGTTTAGACTTTGTGGTACATCACGACGACCTAATGCCTCAGCACGGGTGCGCGTATCCGCAATACGGGACTCGGGAACGGGGTGAGTCAGTAACATTTCAGGAGGTTTTGATACGTAACGGTATTGGTCGGCTAGACGACCAAAAAAATTAGGCGCCCCCATGGGGTCAAAACCGGCATTGGCGAGTGTTGTTATGCCAATACGATCGGCTTCTTGTTCAAATAGGCGTGTATAATTGATTTGTGCCTGACCCGTTGCGCCGATCGTTGTGTAGAGTCCGGCAGCGCCTGCTTCTGGATTGGCAATCCCTAACAAGATAGAGCCAATCACGCCGGCTATTGTGAGCGGCATGTTCTGTTGTTGCTCTTGCATACTCCGCACAATATGGCGCTGAGTTACGTGTGCTATTTCGTGCCCTAGGACCGCTGCGAACTCAGACTCATTGCGAGCTTGCTGAATGAGCCCGGTATGGACACCAACATATCCCCCCATAAAGGCGAACGCATTTATTTCGTTAATATTTAACCAAAAAAATGAGAAAGGGTAGCGCACGTTGTCCGCATTACGCACTAAACGTTGACCAACATCTTTAAGATAGCTGTTTAATACAGGATCCTGAATAATAGGCGCCGTTGCGCGTAGTTGGCGCATATAGTAGTCGCCAACGACTTTTTCTCGCTCAATACTCATAAAGCCCGCTCCGGTGGTGCCGATTTCGGGCAGATTTCTATGTTGCTGAGCAAGGGCCTCGGGTGCTTGAAACGCGGAGGGAAGCGCTAGCATGAGCGCAAGCGCGATCCCGCTTGTCATAAAGCGCTGAGTTTTTCTGAGATACAACATTCACATTAACCGCTGTTATAACGCAATATTCTACGTAGAGTTATTAATTTACAATAAGTTCCTTTTCTACTCTATGGTGTTACCGTAAGATTGCAAGCATCGTGAACCTTTAATCACACCGAACAGGAAGCTCGGAATGTTCCAACATATTCAGCAGTGGTATCGGAATAAGTTTTCAGACCCCAATGCAGTGACGCTATTTTTATTGCTCATTGTGTCGGTTCTATTGATTGTATTTTTCGGTGGAATATTAGCACCCATTCTAGCTGCGATTGCGCTCGCTTATTTACTTGATTGGCCTGTAAATCGATTGATTGACGCGGGGATGGGGCGTTTGGCTGCCACCATTATTGTTATGAGCCTCACCATTTGTATTGCGACGCTGTGCCTGTTTACGCTCGTGCCAGTGGTCTGGCAACAAAGCACAACGCTGATTCGTGAGCTACCTGATATGTTGGCGAACTTGCAAGTGTGGTTGCACAAACTACCCGAATTGTTTCCATCGGTGATTGATGAATCGCAAATAACCGAGTTGATGCTAACTGTTAAACGTCGTGTCGTAGGGCTCGGCGAGCAAATATTGACGAGCTCTTTGACTTCACTGGTCAATGTAATGGCGATGCTGGTTTACTTAATTGTCGTGCCGTTATTAGTCTTTTTCATGCTCAAAGACAGGAATACGCTCCTTGCTCATTTCAGCCGCATATTGCCCACTAACCGTCGTTTAATTACGCAAGTCGGTCAGGAAATGAACCTGCAAATCATGAACTACATCCGCGGCAAAGCTCTGGAAGTCATTGTGGTTGCCGTGACCTCTTTTGCTGTGTTCTTTGCTTTTGATTTACGTTACACGACGTTGCTGTCAATTTTAGTCGGGTTATCAGTATTGATACCGTACATTGGTGCCGTCGTGGTGACCATACCCGTCGCATTAGTGGCATTATTTCAATTCGGTGCTACAGGTCCATTCATTTACGTGATGATTGGCTACCTCATTATCCAAGCGTTAGATGGCAACGTGCTCGTGCCATTATTGTTTTCCGAGGCGGTGAGCCTTAATCCGGTCTATATTATTGCTGCGGTGCTTATCTTTGGTGGTATTTGGGGTTTTTGGGGCGTATTTTTCGCGATACCGTTGGCGAGCTTAGTCAAAGCGGTGATAACCGCTTGGTCAAGTCGAGAAGCCCTGATTGAGAAGAGTAGTCCAGCCGAAGAATAAGGCGCTCAGTGCGCCTTATTCCGAAATGACTTTAGTTCTGCTCTAAATGATCGAGTACCACTTGGTGGTGCTCTTTTGTTTTAAACTTATCAAATACGTGACTCACCGTACCGTCCTGTTCAACTAGAAAGCTGATTCGATGAATACCATCGTACTCTTTGCCCATAAATTTTTTTGGACCCCAAACTCCAAACTTATCTGCAATCGCATGATCTTCATCGCTCAGTAGCGTGAAGTTAAGCTCGTCACGTTCAGTAAACTTATTTAATCGCTTAGGCGCATCAGGACTAATACCGACTGAGATGACATTGTGTTCTAGTAAACGATCTTTTTCATCACGCAAGTTCTGCGCTTGAACAGTGCAACCAGGGGTCATTGCTTTTGGGTAGAAATACACCAACACACGATGGTCTTTCAGTAATGCTTGTAAAGATACTTTTTCTTCGTTTTTATCTAAAAGTTCAAAGTTAGGCGCTTTGTCGCCAGCTTGTAAACGTTCCATTTCTAACTCCTAACGATAAGATCCAGTATATATATGATAGCGAAGCTGGGTTTGGATTAAAATGAAGGGAACAAATTACGTGCTACGTGTTCCTAGTCTTGTGTTTATTTGGGGCTACCAGTAACATTAGGCCCCATGATTAGGAATTTGGAGCCTATATGCTAACAGGTAGTATTGTTGCCTTAGTCACACCGCTGACTAAGCATGGGAATATCGACTATAACGAACTTGAAGAACTCGTGAATTTCCATGTTGAATCCGGGACAGACGCAATTGTCGCGGTAGGCACAACGGGGGAGTCAACCACACTCAGCCATGAAGAACACATTGATGTTGTTGCTGCGATGGTCGAACTCGCTAATGGCCGCATCAAAGTAATTGGAGGTAACGGCTCAAACTCCACCGCCGAGGCCGTGCAACTCACAGAGAAGATGAGTCACTTTGGTGTCGATGGTTTTCTCAACGTCACACCTTACTATAACAAGCCTTCAGTAGAAGGCCTGATCGCCCATTATTCAGCTTGCGCTGACGCCTCAGATAAACCGCAGATTTTATATAATGTGCCCGGTCGAACCGCATTAGACATGCCACCTGAAGTGGTTGAACAACTCGCTGAAATTGATAATGTGATTGGCATTAAAGAAGCGACGGGCGATGTTTCTCGTGTCGAAGAACTGAAGCGTCGCTGTGGCAACCAATTTATTTTGCTGAGTGGCGATGACCCGACCGCGTGTGAATTTATGTTGCGCGGTGGGCATGGCGTTATCAGTGTTACAGCCAACGTAGTGCCAAGCCGAATAAAAGCGCTGGTTGATGCTGCGACTCGTGGAGAACGTGAAAAAGCTGAACAAATCGATAGTGAACTCCGTGAACTCAATAATGCATTGTTTGTTGAATCAAATCCGATTCCAGTTAAGTGGGCTCTCGCGTTAATGGGTAAATGTAGCGCCAATTATCGTTTACCTCTGACGCCGCCAAGCGAAGACAGTCAGCTTGTTATCGAGCGCGCCCTCAACCAATTACACTTACTTAAGTAGCAGGAGTGGAAATGAATTTTCGCCGTACAGCCATCGTGACTTCGTTGGCGATGATTACCCTCGCGTCGTGTAGCTCGATTGAAAAAGAGCAAGCGAATGGTGACTTTGATTATGTCAACTTAAAGCAACGACCCGAGTTAAACGTTCCTTCGGGTTTGGAAACGCCTGACTACAGTAATAGTTACAAAATTCCTGCTGCAGATACCTCTGGACCCATAGGCGAAGAAGTTCGCGTTGTTTCACCTCGCCAGGTTCATCCTATTGCGTTGGGGAGTCGTGTACTCGAAAACGAAAAACAAGCACGGGTGTATTTTGATTTGGTTGAAGGTATGTCAGACAGTATTGTAAACACTGTCTGGACCGCAGCTGAACAAGTCTTAGACCGCAAAGGCCTAACTTTTACTAAAACGGGCGAAAACCAGTGGACCACTGAGTTGCTTACTACCGAAGACGAATATGAAGCAGAAGGCGATGGTGGTTGGTGGTTGTTAGGTGACGGAGATACTACTGTGTCTCTGGAACAAAGTTTTCGCTACGTGTTAACGCAGGCGCCAGAAACGCACGGTCGGACGACTGCGCTTGAAGTGACGTTAGCGGACGTATCGCAAAAGGTAAACGGCGATCGCACTGAAATGGCAGAACTGACTCAGCATAACTTATCAGTTGATTTGTTGAATAAAGTTGTGTCTCAAGTGAATCGTGTCCACCAACAATCAATCCAACAGAGCCGAGAAGCGGGCGTGCCCGTTTCAGTCAGTACCAATGCTAAACAGCAACCCGTATTTGTGGTTGAGCTAGACTTCGATGACGCTTGGGTGCTCACCGGTCAAGCATTAGAACAAATAGGTTTGAGCATTGATGACTTAAACCGCGAGGCAGGCACCTATTTTGTTGAGTACACCGAGCCGGACTCAGGTTTCCTATTCATCGGTGGGGACGATTATGAATCGTTGGGTATTCCAGAAGGAAATTATGAAATTCGCTTAGTCGAATTTGGGGATGATACGGCCATTAGCGTTTGGTCAAATGATGAAGTAGTCGATCAGGCATGGCTCGAGTCGGTTAAGCCTGCTCTTGAGCAAGCATTAAAAGTAGCAAGTCAACAGTAAAGGCGGCACAACCTATGGAAAAACGAAACGAGCTGTATCGTGGGAAAGCAAAAACCGTGTATACGACAGATGACCCATCACGATTAGTGTTGGAGTTCCGCAACGATACTTCCGCGTTTGACGGAGAGAAAGTAGAGCAACTCGAAGATAAAGGAATGGTTAATAATCGTTTTAATCATTTCATTATGACTCAATTAGAAAAGGCGGGTATTCCAACGCAATTAGATGAGTTGCTGAGTGATACAGAATCATTGGTTAAAAAGTTGGATATGATTCCAGTTGAGTGCGTTGTTCGCAACGTAGCCGCTGGCTCGTTAGTTCGTCGCCTAGGGGTTGAGGAAGGTAAAACACTAAATCCGCCGACGTTTGAGTTTTTCCTAAAAAATGACGCCTTGCATGACCCGATGGTTAATGAGTATCACATAGAAGCCTTTGGTTGGGCGACAAAGGAGCAAATTGAGCAAATGAAGGCGCTGACGTTTAAGGTCAACTCGGTGCTTAAATCATTATTTGAACAAGCTGGGTTACTGTTAGTCGACTATAAGCTCGAGTTTGGCGTGTTCGACGGACAACTCGTATTAGGCGATGAGTTTACCCCTGATGGTTGCCGCTTATGGGATGCTAAGACTCGTGAGAAGCTTGATAAAGATCGCTTTCGTCAGGGCCTTGGCGGGGTAGTGGAAGCCTATAAGGAGGTCGGTCAGCGTTTAGGCGTGCAATTCTCCTAGTCTAGACTGCCGACCTACTTTTTATTGTTTAGATGAGTCGTCCTCAGAGTTTTCTTTGGGCGGCTTATTTTTAGTAGGCCATTTTAACTTGCTACTGTATTTAAGTACCATCAAATTACTCACAACGACGCCCAATACCAACAAAATAATTAACCAAACCCAATGCTCTTGCATTACTCTTCTCCTGTGTTACCACGACAGATATTGTCAAAGTAACGTTCTTTAATGACATGTAAGTGCGCTAGTACGGTCTCTTTACCCGCGATATCAGTGTTGCTTAGCGCGTTTTTGAGCTCGTCGAGCGTCAACGATTGTTGAATATGATCGGCGACTGGCTGATAGCTCAAATGCCAAGGTTCGTGAGACACCCCGCCTTGGTAGACGCGATAAGGAAAGAAAAAGCCGAATTCGTGAGCATGCTGTTGCAGCCAGCACAACAATGGATAACAGGGCGCATTGATGTGTTCGTACTCCTCGGGCACCAGTTGAAGCGTTTGGTTAGAGTTAAAACGAGAGGGGTCCCATACGTCAATATCGGTCCCCCAATGATGGCGGCTGGCGCCTGGCAACGCTGACCAGTGAAGAATCGCGTGTAGCTTTTCTTCATCGCTCAGCTGGGTCGTATCAAGCGGATGCCCTTGTTCGTCATTGACCGAACGTTCACCAGACCATTTTCGGTTCCAAATCAACAACTGCCTGTCAAAACTACGAAAACCCGACGCAATAGCAAGGGTAATACCATCACGCGACGCCGCCTCTTTCATTTCCTCAAAAGCTCGTGCTGCCAGAGGGTGAAGCATGTGGCCGTCGATTAATGTCAGTAAATGATCCTGGGCCTTACCCAAACGCTGCGCTGAAGTTATCATCGTTAAACACTCATTTCTTCCAGTATGGCTTGGTAAACGTCTGTGAGCGTATCAAGATCAGTTATCTTCACACATTCGTCGACTTTGTGAATAGTGGCATTTACCGGTCCAAGTTCGATTAACTCAGCGCCTGTTGGCGCAATAAAACGTCCATCCGATGTTCCTCCAGCGGTCGAGAGCTTTGTTGGATAGCCGCAAACCCGCTCGATTGCGCACTGAACTTTATTGATGAAAAGACCCTGTGCAGTTAAAAAGGCGGGACCGTTGAGTTTCCAGTTAAGCTGATAATTAAGGTTGTGGGCGTCTAAGATAGCCTCTACGCGCTGTTGCAACTGAGTTGATGTTGACTCTGTCGAAAACCGAAAGTTAAATTCGATATCTAAGCGCCCTGGGATCACATTGCCAGCCCCCGTACCTGCATGAATATTAGACACTTGAAAGGTGGTCGGTGGAAAAAATTCATTACCATCATCCCAGCGTGTTTGGGTCAGTTCAGCAAGCGCATTAGCTGCACTATGAACGGGGTTCTCGGCGAGATGAGGGTAGGCGACATGCCCTTGTACTCCAATCACACTAAGCGAGCCAGAAAGGCTTCCACGACGACCATTTTTGACGACGTCGCCGAGCTGTTCTGTGCTAGAGGGCTCTCCCACGATACACCAAGTGATTTTTTCGTTACGAGACTCCAAGGTCTCCATCACGCGTTTGGTTCCATTGATAAACGGACCTTCTTCGTCGCTGGTGATCAAAAAAGCGATATCGAAAGGAGGTTCGTCGACCTGTTTGAGATAGCGTTCAACCGCAACGATCATCGCTGCGAGGCTCCCTTTCATATCGGCAGCCCCTCGACCATAAAGATAGCCTTCATGCTCGGTGGGTTGAAAAGGAGGGAACGACCAATCACTGGGGTCGCCAGGAGGAACGACATCCGTGTGACCGGCAAAACACAATACTGGCTTGCCTTGCCCCAGACGCGCCCAAAGATTAGTCGTATCCTCAAATATCATCGACTCCAATTCGAAGCCAAGCGATTTCAGCCGATCGCCGAGTACTTGCTGACAGCCTTCATCAGCAGGCGTGATCGATGGCCTCTCTAATAGCGTTTTAGCCAGTTGCAATGTTTCACTATTTGACATCAGCCTAACCATGCCTCCCACTGTTGGGCATTAAAGCCAACGCGTGCCTCTCCTTTGGCTTGAACGAGCGGCCGTTTAAACAATGTTGGTTGCTCGACTATAAGCTGGCACACCAACGCCTGATTACTCAGATCACGTTGTGATTCGTCCAACTGTCGCCAACTGGTACTGCGCTTATTTACCAGTTGGTCAGCGGGTATATCGGCGAGCCATTGCTCGACCTCAGCTGTGGATAGCGGAATTTCGCGCACATCACGGAATTCGTACTTAAGTTGATGTTGTTCTAGCCATTTTATGGATTTTTTTACGGTGTCACAGTTTTTGATGCCATGCACTTTGATCATTATATGTCCTTTTGAATAACTAATTCAGATTCTAAAGCGGTGACGACGCCGCTTTCTCTCAATGTCAGTTTATCGAACGAGTAATTAGGTTGCAGTATAACGGCCATTAGATTGTAAGCATTCGCTTGTCGTCTTATTAACGCTTGATTCAGCGACAATAGCGGCGTGCCGCGAGTTACCTCATCACCGCTACCGACATGGCGGTGTAGCGCTGTCAATTTATTGGCTGGCTCATGTGCGCCGAGACACAGTAGGATGCGACCCAACGCGTCAGTGTTGAGGTGAATAAAGTTGCCTGCCGGTGATATATAGCTGATGACGGCATCGGCAGGCGCGAACACTTGGTTGCCAGAGACATCAATACATGTGGTGTGGCCAAGCCACTGTGACTGAATCAGCGGGCTAGGGTGATGACTTGACGTGAGCAAGCGACCCGAGCATGGCGCTAATAAAGAAGGGGCTGGCATGACATCTCCTACGAACTATCTTAACCATAGCTTATCTGAATTAGCCATAAAGGTGCAAAACAAACCTGTAGTTGATTATAATACGTCCAGTAAGCAAAAGCGTATATAGTTCGCGAGGTGTGCGCTAATGAGTACACCCTATCAACAAAGTTATCCACAGAAAACGTTGATAACTTGAATAACTGAAGCTCAGTCAATGAGAAGGAATACGATTTGAAACTCAGTATATTCCGACTATTTAAAGACGGACATGTGTACGCGAGAAGATGGCCTCGTCATGCGGTCGTTGCAGCATTCCGAGAGACCCGATTAGTACCTTTGTTGCGGATGATGGAGCGTTGGGTACCCGCGATTGCTGTCGTCAATGCAATGTTACATTGGCAATTTTTACATGCCTATTGGCAGCAGGGCTTACTCACGTCGTTGGTGATTCTAAGTATGCCGTTGCAATTAATTGCTTGGTTTGGCTGGCGCGCGAATCAACCCCTTCCGAGGAGGTTACGAGGTTGGTATTGGGAACTACGAGATAAGCTGAAACAAAGCCGTGCGGTTTTAAAGAAGCCTACTGACGGAGGGCCGACCTATATGGACTTAGCCTATGTGTTGGAGCAAGCGCTATCTGTACTGCCTCCTGATCAACATTAATTCGGGTCAATATATTGCTTATCGTTAAATGTGACTAACCAATTCGGTCGATAAACAACCATTAATGTCACCGCCATGCCATTCAAAAGTGCCTCGGGAAACATCACCAGAGGTGTAATCATTAAATAGTTTTCCCATATTTGTTTGGGCGTCAAACGGTCACTCATCAAGGCCCAAGCCGCATGTGCTAATTGGGTCATAGCGATGGCAACGGCCGCGGCAAGAAATGCATTTAAAAATATATAAACGAAGGGATGTCGCGGGAGTCTGTGATATATGACGGCATAAGCCACATAAGTTACCGCAGCCGGTATTACAATGTGGCTAATGTAGAGCGCGCCAATCGCATTCAATGGATAGCTATTGGCAAAACTATTGACAGCTATAATAGCGACCCCTGCCAGCAATGCATAGCGGAACCCAAGCATGAGGGTGAGTGTGGTAATCAATAAGAAATGAATACTCAGGCCTTGTTCGAGCTTGGCTGAAAATAGCCAAATAAAGCTGATGACGGCAGCGGAACCGAATAATAAGTGCTGCAATAGGCGGCTGCTTCTCAATATGCGCCAACTGTCATTCACCCAAGTAGCGATGAGGATGCAAAGTGCAACAATATTAAGTAGCAGCGCCATTACCGCGATCCTTTTACTAATAAGTTAGATAGAGAACTGACTCCAAATTGGAGCATGATCCGAGGGTTTCTCTATGCCTCGTAGCTCATAGTCTATGCCACTTTCTTCGCAACGATCGGCGAGCGTTTGCGTGGCAAGAATTAAATCGATACGAAGACCACGATTATCGTCGAATCCACGAGAACGGTAATCAAACCAACTAAACTCGTTATCTTGCTCGGGGTTTAACGTACGATAAGTGTCGATCAGTCCCCAATCAAGTACTTCATTTAACCAGTCACGTTCTTCGGGTAAAAAGCTACATTTACCTGTTCTTAACCAACGCTTAGCATTCGTTTCGCCGATACCGATATCACGATCTTGGTGAGAGATGTTCATATCGCCCATCACAATAACGGGTTGTTCTGGGGATAAGTCATCATTGAGGTAGTTAATGAGGTCACGATAAAACTGCGCTTTCATTGGAAACTTTGTGGGATGGTCGCGGCTTTCACCCTGTGGAAAATAACCATTTAAAACGCGTACGGTAGCACCATCATCGAGCGGGTAATCCCCCATGATCATTCTGCGTTGAGCATCCTCGGGCTCATTTGGAAAGCCTTTTTGCACGTTTGTGAGTGGTTTCTTACTCAGTAAAGCAACGCCATAATGACCTTTTTGCCCAAAAAAGTTCACGTGATAACCCATATCTTCCACTGCCTGTTGCGGGAACTGGTCATCATGAACTTTGGTTTCTTGAAGTCCGATGACATCAGGTTGATGTTTATCGATCATCGCTTGCAATTGGTGAAGTCGAGCCCTGATTCCATTGATATTAAATGAGATAAATTTCATGCGTTGTCATGTGTATTTTTGATTAATGATAAGTATGAGGATACCAAAGTTGACGCGGCGCTGCGAGTAGCAAAGAGGGGACGGGGGATGTTCGAATAAGTAAAAATCGGTATACTTCGAAGCTTAGGTAAGCTTAAGGAGAATTCGATTGCTGCAATTGATGAACCAGCTAGGCATGATGCTTCGGCAACACACCCATGAAATCGCTATGATGATATTGGCTACATTATTAGTGATTTATGGTGATGAGGTGAACCGTTTAGTTAAAAAATCAGTTTCGAACTACCCGTTCATTGTGCGAGCACTAATTTTTGTGGCTTTGTGTGCCTTTGGCTATGGCTATTTGTTAATTGGCTTCACGCCGATACTAGCGAGTTGGATTTATACCATTCCATTGCATTTGCTCGGACCCGCTGTCCTTGGCTTATTGCTGGTGTTGGGTGTATTGGCAGAACGAAAAAAACAACTATAAGGACGTGGCGCCATGACGCAATCATTTGTTTCCATTCGTGCAGGAGCGAGCGCTCTATCTCATATTCAACAGAACGGTTTGACCGCTGATGATATTGGGCTTTTAATGGGCGCCTCTGGGGGGCCGAAATGGTTTGTATTACAAGGTATTGATGAATGGCTATTCGGGGAATTCTTCGCCGGTAAAAAGCAGCCCCTTAATACCCTTGGCACTTCAGCCGGTGCTTGGCGTTTTGCATCGTTAGGTCAAGAGGATCCGGTCGCTGCCAGCCGTCTATTCGCTGAGCTCTACAGTCATCAAACTTACAGTGCGAGACCTGATCAACGGGAGATTACTGCCGAAGCCGAGAAGCTACTGCATCGATATGTTCCAGAATCAGCCGTATCCTCGATTTTGTCACAGACGCGTGTGCATCATCACTTTATTGCCGTACGTTGTTTGCGGTCTACCGCTAAAGAGGGACGTCGACAAGCTTTGGGACTGCTGTCCTCTGCACTTGCAAATAGCATTAACCGTAGCTGGCTGGGGCGTTATTATGAACGTGTCGTGTTTCACCATCCAGCGTCAAATTTAGCGCTCTCAAAAGGTTGGAACGACTTACCCACACAGCATGTTGCTTTAACTGAGCGCAATTTCCAGCCAGCGTTGTTGGCTACCGGCTCCATTCCGATGGTGTTGGAAGGGGTACGCGATATCCCGGGCGCTCCGCGTGGAGTCTATCGCGACGGTGGGATTACTGACTATCATTTTGATATTGATTTGTCGGGTGTCGATGGCTTGACCCTTTATCCGCATTTTCATCATGAAGCGATTCCTGGGTGGTTTGATAAACGTCTGAAATGGCGGCGCAGTACAGGACGAAATTGGCCCAATACCATTTTTATTAGTCCAACTGAGGCTTTTCTAAATAAGTTGCCCTATCAAAAAATTCCCGATCGAAATGACTTCGCGCAATTAGATGCGGCACAACGAATTCAATACTGGAGCAAGGCGATCGATGCCGGCCGTTGGATGGCGGATGAACTTCAAACCACTTTAGCCAATGGTCGTTTAGCTGACCGGGTTTCACTATGGGACTAGTTGTTTTAAGTCGTCCAAGGGTGCTGTCAGTTTATGTACGTTATGGTTAGAATGCATTGAGTTGTGATATGCGACGCGTGAGTAAATGAAAGAAACATTGAGTGTACCTAACCCCGAGCAGATCGGTAATCAAAACTTTGCAGAGTTACTTGCTGCGGGCAACAGTGTGTGCTTGTTTGTCTGGCAAGACTCGGAACTGTGGCCGGTGCGTTATGTGTCGGATAATGTTGAGTCCATCTTTGGTTACAATAAACAGCAGTTTATCGACCGCGAAGTTCATTTTAAGTTTCTTATACATGAGGATGACTTACCTCGTGTCAATGAGGAAGTTAAACGCTTAAAAAGCGGCGAAACGGGTTTTCGTATCACACACAATGATTATCGCATTAAGCATAAAAATGGACGTCATGTATGGGTATCCGATACCACGATTATAAAAATGGATACTGATGACGGCGTGCCATTATTATTTGGCTATTTAATCGACATTACGGAGCGCAAAGAGTTAGAGATAAAATTAGAAACTGAGCGTAATCGGTTACAATTGCTACTCGACGCGACTCGACTCGGCACCTGGGAATGGAATCCTCAATCTAACTTAACTTCTTTCAACGACCGATGGGCGCAGATTTTCGGCTGGTCACGAGAGGAAATAGAGCAAAGTCCATATAGTTGGTCAAGCCGACTTCACCCAGATGACTATGACCGCGTATGGCGAGCGGTTAAAGATCATCTGGATGGAATTACACCGTTTTATGAGAGCCAACATCGCATTCGCCACCGTGACGGACATTACGTTTATGTTCTTGACAGAGGTCGTGTCATTGAGCGGGATGAACACGGAAAAGCAACGCGCTACGCCGGAACGGTAACGGACGTCACTGAACAAAAGCAGGCAGAAATTAATGCGCGTCGTGCGGCCAGTGCTAAGAATGTATTTTTAGCCAATATGTCCCATGAAGTGAGGACACCGTTACATGGTATTTTGGGCTTAGTCAGTGTGCTCGAGAATACTGCTTTGGATACTCATCAACATCAATTACTCATGACCGTTAAAGAGAGCGGTGATCATTTGCTACAGATGCTCAATGATTTATTGGATCTAACACGCTCAGAAGAAGGTCAGTTGAAGCTTAATAAAGACGTGTTAGAGCTAGCGCGGATTCTGCAACACATTGAGTCGATGTATCGTGCGCCAATCGAAGAAAAGGGTGTGAAGTTTATTATTCATCACAGCCAAGTGTTGCCCGAACGGATTTTTAGTGATCGCGCGCGACTGATACAAATATTGACAAACCTGCTGAACAACGCCGTTAAGTTCACTGAACAAGGCACTATTATGCTGTCGATTGACTGGTCTGTCGATCCAGCCACAACGACTCAAACGCAAGCGCAGGGCGAGTTGCTGATTAAAGTACGTGACACAGGTGCGGGTATTCGTGACACACAACGTATTTGGCAACTCTTTGAACAAGAACATCAAGGCTTAAGTAAAAAGCAAAGCGGCAGCGGGCTTGGCTTAGCCATCGTACGAAACTTAGTACAGCTATTAGATGGTGAAATTGAAGTCGATAGTGAGCCGAATCGGGGGACATGTTTTAGTCTACGTCTACCCATGTATGCGGTTTATAGTGATGATGTTAATCACGAAGCGCTTGATAAGCCGAAACTACCTACGCTTGTGCCTCGCCGTATATTGATTGTGGA
Organism: Idiomarina sp. T82-3; assembly: GCF_001577655.1. Lineage (NCBI taxonomy): Bacteria > Pseudomonadati > Pseudomonadota > Gammaproteobacteria > Alteromonadales > Idiomarinaceae > Idiomarina > Idiomarina sp. T82-3. The sequence goes on from NZ_LSBQ01000005.1 coordinate 125,052, forward strand.
TGACAATCCTATCAATCAGCTGATCGTGAGCGAGATGCTAACATCGCTCGATCAACATGTGACAAAAGTATCGAGTGGTCATGAGGCTGTTGAGATGCTAAAACAGAACACTGTCGATGTTGTTTTTATGGATCTTCATATGCCGACCATGGATGGTATTGAGACCACGTTAAAAATTCGTGACCTACCGATACATCAACCACATATTGTTGCATTGACCGCTAATGCATACCCTGAAACTCGCACTCACGCTCTGCGTTCAGGGATGGATGATTATTTGACAAAACCCTTTGTGAAAGCGGATTTAGCCAGAATTTTGAATCGACTTGATAAGGTTAAAAATTAATGAGTTTTAAAAGCACAGAGCATTACATCGTTTCTGATGACTTGTCACAGGCCGTAAACGCGGCGGTGACACTCGAAAAGCCGTTGCTACTAAAAGGAGAACCGGGTACCGGCAAGACTCGTTTAGCAATCGAACTTGCGGAGTCACTTGATGCGCCATTTTTGCAGTGGAACATCAAGTCGACGACAAAAGCACAACAAGGCCTTTACGAGTACGATGCAGTCTCGCGCTTACGTGATAGTCAGCTGGGTAGCGACAAAGTACATGACATTTCAAACTACATTAAGCCGGGCAAGTTGTGGCAAGCCTTTAGCGCCGAAAAACGTCCTGTATTATTGATAGATGAAATTGATAAGGCCGATATTGAGTTTCCTAACGATCTATTACAAGAACTCGATCAAATGGCTTTTCACGTCTATGAGACCGGGGAGCAGGTCGAGGCAAAACAGCGACCTATCGTTATTATCACGTCTAATAATGAAAAAACATTACCCGACGCTTTCTTACGTCGCTGCTTTTTTCATTATATCCAATTTCCGGATGAAGTTACGTTGGCTGAGATCGTGAAAGTTCATTTTCCAAACCTGCAAGCTCGATTACTTGATGAGGCACTCGCGGTATTTTTTGGTGTGCGCTCGATATCAGGTTTAAAGAAGAAACCGTCAACGTCGGAGTTACTGGATTGGTTGCGTTTATTGCTAACCGAAGATATTTCACCCGAGCAACTTGCTGAGTATCGCGAGCGTCCATCTGTGTTGCCGTTAGCCGGTGCACTGTTGAAACATGAGCAAGATATCGAATTGATCGAGCGGGCGTCTCGTGCTTATTGAGTTTTACTTTACGCTTCGAAAACACGGCCTAAAAACCTCTATCACTGAGTATCTCACGTTGCTCGAAGCGTTAGAGAAAAAAGTGATTTGGGGGAGTATCGATGACTTTTATCGATTATCGAGAGTTATATTGGTCAAAGATGAACGTTTTTTTGATCGATTTGACCGCGCCTTTTCCGAGTACATCGATAAAGTCGTCGATGTGGATGTGGCCGAACGTATCCCAGAGGACTGGCTGAATAACCCGCTGATGCGAAATCTATCCGAAGAGGATAAACAGAAGCTAAACCAGTTAGGTGGCTTAGACGAGCTAATGAAGGCCTTTAAGGAGCGGTTAAAGGAGCAGCAGTCTCGGCATCAAGGTGGCAACAAATGGATAGGTACTGGAGGTACTTCGCCGTTTGGCGCCTACGGTTATCATCCAAACGGTATTCGTATTGGGCAAGAGGGGAACCGAAATCGAAGTGCAGCCAAAGTATGGGATAAACGAGAATTCCGTGATTTAGACGAGCATGCTGCATTAGAGCAACGCTCATATCAACTGGCTTTGCGGTCCTTGCGTCAGTTCGCAAGAACGGGAGCTCAGACCGAGTTGGATCTTGAAGCAACAATCCGAGCGACAAGTAAAAAAGGTGGGCTGCTGGATCTGCAATGGCAAGCTGAACGACACAATGCCGTAAATGTGTTGTTACTGTTGGATATTGGTGGCTCGATGGATGATCACATCTACGAGGTCGAGCAACTTTTTACAGCACTGAAGGGCGAGTTTCATAACCTCGAACGCTTCTATTTTCATAATTGTGTTTATGAAGGCGTCTGGCATGACAACGCGCGTCGGCGTTCAAGCTTTGTTAGCACCGAATCTCTGATTAAACGGTTCGGTGAGGATTACCGACTTATCATTGTTGGGGATGCAACCATGGGGCCCTATGAAATTGCATTCTCCGGTGGGAGTGTTGAGCACTGGAACGAGGAGCCCGGAAAGGTCTGGTTAGAGCGTCTGTTGGCTCGATTTGAGCGCGCAGTATGGCTCAACCCTCAGCCTGAAAGTCATTGGAAGTACTACCCCTCTATTCAGATGATCGATGAGATCATGTCCGGACGGATGGAAGCACTGACACTGGCGGGAATCCAGCAGGCAATCGAGCACCTGCGATGAAACAGCACAACCAGTTTGCTTTGCTTGATGATGCCCGAGAAAGTCTACGCCAACGCGTTGCGCTCATCCGCATGGCTTCGCACTCAATCAAGCTGCAATATTACATGTGGCGCGATGATGCCAGTGGCTTAACGCTGTTGAATGAGTGCAAACTGGCATCTGAGCGTGGCGTGAAGGTTTATTTGCTGTTGGATGATTTTACGAGTAAGCCAACCGAACAGTTGTTACGTGATCTCAGTCAGCATCCGAACTTTCGAGTTAAGTTGTTTAACCCCTTAGTTCATCGCAAACTGCGCTGGCTTAATTACTTTACTGACTTTCGACGCGTTAATCGACGCATGCACAATAAGGCGTTCATTGTCGATGACTGCTATGCCATCGTGGGTGGTCGCAATATTGGTGACGAGTACTTTGGAACCCATGCAGGGCAGCTATTTTCAGATTTAGATGTACTCGTCAAGGGTGATTGCGTGAGCGCTATTGCTGAGGACTGGTCGAACTATTGGCAGTGTGATCTCGCTGTGTCGATTGACAATATATCGGGTCGCAGTCGGACCGAGGCGTTTATTGCGCGTTGGCAGCAATTCAGTAAACAAGCCCATGCAGAGCAACTGAATGAGTATGTATTCGGTGGTCTCGCTGACGAGGATCTCGATTTAAGTCGATTAACCTGGCATTCGGCAGAAGCCCAATGGATTAGTGATGATCCGTACAAAGCATCAATGTCACGCAAGCCATCGCGTTTAGTGGTTCAACAAATGGTTAAGGTGTTGAGTCGTGCAAAACAACAGGTTCGTATGGTTTCGCCTTACTTTGTGCCAACGCAAAATGGTGTTCAACAGATTGAAGCGATGCTCGAGCAAGGTATTCAGTTTCAAGTACTAACGAACTCGTTAGCAGCAACAGATGTACCCGCAGTACATGCGGGTTATCAACGGCGTCGGCGACGCCTGCTAACCGCGGGTGTAAAACTATACGAAATACGGCGCACTGAAGAATCTCCCCAAAATCGGGTGTTGCCCTATTTTCGTCGCTCAGCGACAAGTTTGCATGCTAAGACGGTGACTGTTGATGAGCGTTCGGTCTTCGTTGGTTCGTTCAATTTTGACCCACGGTCAGCACAAATTAATACCGAAGCGGGCCTCATTATCGAATCGCCAAGTCTGGCAAAACGCATCATCGAGATATTTGATCATGAATTACCGCTGCGGGCGTATCAAGTTAGGTTAAACCGTTTTTATAAACTTTATTGGGTGGATCGCAGTCATGTTCCGGTCAAACGTATTTATCGTGAACCTGATGCCGGCTGGCGACGTCGGTTTGTTGTATGGCTTACCGCTCGACTCCCCGTTGATCATTTACTTTAACATGGCACATAAAAAATCTAATTTACCCACCAAATGCTGTGCCCATTGTCATCGACCCTTTACGTGGAGAAAGAAATGGGAGCGCGATTGGGAACAGGTTAAGTACTGCTCGAAACGCTGTGCTAGGCTGGCACGCCGCGCGGCGCGCCAGCAGTCGGATGAGGATTAAAGTTGCTGCGCTATCCATAGACGAACTTTCTTCTCGAGTAAAAATAGAGGCAGTGCGCCATCTTCAAGCACGATGCGATGAAAACGCTTGATATCGAATTTAGGACCGAGCTTTTGTTCTGCCATGCGTCGTAACTCTGCGATTTTCAACTGACCTATTTTATAAGCGAGGGCTTGCCCCGGTAACGCCATGAAGCGCTCTGCCTCTGAAACAGCCCGTGCTTTTGCTACTGGAGCATTATCGTACATGTAGTCGAGCACTTGCTGGCGGGTCCAACCTTTATCATGAATGCCGGTGTCAGTAACTAAACGAATAGACCGCCAGAGCTCAGCCGCTAACGCACCAAATCGCTGATAAGGATCTTGGTACAATCCCAGCTCATCGCCTAACGATTCAGCATAGAGACCCCAGCCTTCGGTATATGCTGTTTGTCGACCGTACTTACGGAATAGCGGTAAGTCCTCCAATTCTTGCTGAATACTAATTTGGAAATGATGTCCCGGTGCTGCCTCGTGCAAAAATAGAGCGGTTTTTGCCCACGTGGGGCGAGAGGGAAGATCGTACGTATTTAGGTAAAATATAGCAGGGCGCGTGTTCCCCCTCGGTGCAGATTGATAACTACCGGAACTGGCTGACTGCTCGCGGAAGCGTTCAACGGGTCTCACTTCGTAGTCCGCTTGCGGGAAAATATTAAATAGTTTCGGCACACGCGCGTCCACTTTTGCGCGGAGAGCACGGTAGTCTTCCAGCATGGCTTGACGACTTGGGTAAATAAATTGTTCGTCGTTGGTCATGAAGTTAAAGAATGCTTTTAAATCACCCTGAAAGTCGATTTCAGTCATTATTTGACGCATTTCATCATGAATACGCGCGACTTCTTGCTTACCGAGTTGGTGAACCTTGTCGGCACTGATATCGATTGATGTATTGACTTTGATTTGGTGCTGATACCATGCTTTACCGTTTGGAAGCTGACCAATTCCGAAACTGTTGGTGCGTGTGTGAGGTAAGTATTCTTGCTCTAAATAGTCTGCTAAGCGTTGATAGGCGGGAATAACTTCGTTATTCAATATGTTGGCGTATTGAGTGCGGAACGCTTCCTGTTGTTGCTCCGATAACGTATCTGGAAACTGGTCAATGGGGCGCCAGAAAATACTTTCTTTAACATCATTAACTTGCTGAGCTCGGATTTGTGTTATTGATTTTTTGATGAGTACCTGAGGTTGAACAATACCTGTTTCTACGCCTTCTTTCATATTTGCGATAGCTTGATCAAATATGACAGGGATCTGATGCATCCGCTTTGCCCAATTGGCATAGTCTTCAGCATCATTAAATGGTTGAGCCGAGTCACCTGAACCAAGCATCGCATATTGATTTGCCAGATTATAAAACTGGTTAATCGGGATCAGGTGCGAAGGAAACGCAAACCCTGCGATGGCGTTAATGCGGTCCTGACGAAATATTTGATAGCTAATTTTCTGCTTTTCAGTTAATGAGTCGATATCAATAGAATCGATTTTATCTAGGTATGTCTGCTCTAACTGGCGTTGTTTTTTACGGTGGGCTGGTGACAAAAAATTAGGCAGTTTGTCGTTATAGCCTTCGCGCCCGATATACGTCGCCGTGAGAGGATTTAAATCGAGATTTTCGGTAAAATACCCTTGATAAATTTCATTGAGCTTCTCTGACATTGAGACGCTTTTGACCGACACTTTGGTGTTAGCGTTTTGCTCATGAGTGGTGGCGTCGCCGCAACCAGCGAGCAGCCCGACCACCGTCAACGCGATAAGTGACTTTTTCATATTTAGGCTAACTCCGTTCTATTTCTACCACTTTGCTTGGCTTTATATAACGCTTTATCAGCAGCTACTAACAGCGCACTGTGATTAGGGTAATGTTCGCTCGAGGCCACGCCAATACTCACTGTCACAGCTAGCTCATCGGCAAGATGTTGATAAGATGTGTCCTCTATCCGCTGACGAATTCGTTCGGCTGCTTGTAGCGCTTCTTTAGCGGTTGTCTCGGGCATTAACAATGCAAACTCTTCGCCGCCCCAGCGCGCAATGTAGTCTATATCTCTTAACATGTTGCTTAATAGCGCCGAGAGCTCTATCAGTACTTGGTCACCGATCACATGTAAAAAACGGTCATTAATAGATTTGAAGTGATCGACGTCGATAATAGCAAGCGATAGAGGCTGTTCCGATCGCTCACAACGTTTAAATTCATACTGAAGCTGCTCATCAAATGCTCGCCGATTACCTAACTGAGTCAGTGAGTCTTGACGTGCAAGCCCTTTAAGCTCTTTGGTTTTTTCGGCAACCATCAGCTCGAGTTGAGCCCGTTGGTTGTTCAAAAAGCGAATTCGTGCTCGCACTAATATAGTTGCCGCCAATCCCAAGGCAAAAATGATAGATAGCCAAAACCATGATTGTTGCCAGGGATGTTCAGAACGAGTGAAGGCGAAGCTGACGGGGTCACTCCAAGCACCTCCTGGATACGCAGCGCGGACCTGAAATACGTAATCATTGGCGGGTAAGGACGTATATTCAGATGTGGTCATTGAACCGCGAGCAAGCCAATTATCATCGAAACCCACAAGGCGAACTTGATATTCGATGTGGTCGGCCATGAGGTATCCTAATCCGGCGTAATTGACTACAAGGCGTTGCGTATCCGCCGGTATATGGCCTCCATAAGTCACTCGCTCGCCGTCGGCTGTCACGGATGAAATAACCGCGGGTGGGGCGACCTGTACCATCGATTTCAAATCGGAGGGTGCAATCGACGATACGCCACGCGCAGTGCTCATCCATACTCGTCCCGTACTACTGCGTATCATTGCGGGGCTGCCACTGTTAATTTGTGAACTCCCCATACCATCGACTTCGGTAAAGCGTTGATAGGTCAGTTTATCGATCTTGCCATTGAGAAAGTCATCAAATACATCATGGGCAATAAACAGGGCGCCACGGTTAGAACCTAACCAAATGTTTGCATCCCCATCAAAGGCCATGGACATATAGTTATCCAATGGTAATCCTTGATCTCGGTTAATGATGCCCCAGGTATCATTCTTTTGATGGTGATATATTAGACCTCGATCGGTAGCGAGAAAAACGTAAGGACCTTTCAGACTAATTTGAAAGGTTAACTGGGCGTCATTCAAGCCACTGAAATCAAGCTTATTAATCTTAAACGAATGATCTGATGACGCGGCTAAGTCAATGACAGAAACACCACTGACTGAGGCAACCCAAAGTTCATCGCCAATGACCCGGAGCGTGGTGATGTAATTATTTTGCAGTCCATCTCGGGTCGTTATTAATTTTGACTGCCAGCCGTTGGCTGTCTTCACTAGTTGGGTAACCCCAATCGGCGTACCGAGGAATACACCATATTGTTCTGACGTCGCGATGGCACGCACTTCTTCTGATTTAAGAACATTATCGGTAGTTAAGTGGTCGGTAACACGTTCACCATCCCAGATGAATAATCCATTGGTATAGGTACCAATGGCCAGTTGCCCTTGATAATCAGCAAACGACAAAACAGATTGATTTGCCAAAGGGTGAGGGGGGTTAAAGGTTGCGAGACGTGACTCGTTGACGGTACTTATGCCGTTGCTTGTTCCAACGTATAGTTGGTTTTTATATTCATAAACCGACCTTACAAAGTCGCCAGCAAGACCGTTATGAGATTGCATCGTGGTGAACAATGAACGCCGAAACTGCATGAGACCACCGTGGGTCGATACCCAAACACTCCCTTCTTGGTCCTCAAGAATATCTAAGACGTGGTTATTGGGGAGTCCATTAGCCGTAGTAACTTGCTGCAATTCGCCATTGTACAGACGCAATACGCCATTACGGTAGGTCCCTAACCACAGAGCTCCGTCTCTTGTACGATTGATCGCGCTAATGGTGTAATTAATATTTGGCAACAACTGTTTAAATTCAAATGTATTAGGTTGTTGTTGGTAAACCCCGTTGCCGGTGCCAATCAAGAGCTGACCATCCGTATCGAGAAAAAGTTTCCGAATACGGTCAGCGGGAATTCCTTCGATGACTTTAAACCGTGTTGAACCCGCAGGCTTGACCGCCAGCCCGGCAGACGTTGCCGCCCATAAATTGCTTTTGTCATCAATACGTGCTTGATAGACGTTATTTGAGGGTAAGCCATTTTCGGTAGTAAATTGCGATACACGTTCATTATTTTCGTACGTGAGCAAGCCTTGTTCGCTACTTGAGACCCAAATTGTGCAGTGCGCGTCGATTTCTACTTCGTTGACAAATGGAGGTGCAGGCTCAAGTGGAAGCCAGCGGTTGTCATGAAAGCGGCTAAGTCCTCCGCGCGCACCCGCAACGTAGATACTATCGTCGCACGGATTGAGCGCAATTGAGAAAATACCGATGTCGGGTAATCCAGTAATGCGTATATCATCGTAGATCTCAAAGTCTTTGCCGTTGAAGCGGACCGGGCCTTGCCAAGTTCCAAACCAGAGAAAGCCTTGCTTATCCTGTGCAATGGCATTTATCGAGTTGTGGGGCAAACCATCGCGGGTTGTCCAAGTCTGACGAGTCATATAGTGAATTGACTGATCGACCGGCAGATCGAACTGCGTCGTATTGATGGAAGGATCAGTCGGTGCGCTATGCGCGAAGCTGCCTATGCTAAGAATTGAAACAGCGGTAACGAGTGAAATGATTTTAAGCTTACTGAGCATCACGTGTTTGAGCATTTTGTCACGACTTTGAAGGTTGCTGACATCCAAATGGTACGTGAATTGTAAATTGATTACCATTACTTACAACATTCGTAATAGCTGAATCTAAATTTATATCAACTTTGGAGATAAAGCATGACTAAATCTTATGCGGCTCAATCTGAAAACTCAGGTATGGCTCCCCATACTATTGAACGGCGTGAGCCTCGAGCAGATGACGTAGCCATCGATATTCTGTATTGCGGTGTTTGTCACACGGATATTCACTACGTACAGAATGACTGGGGTGGAACGATTTACCCAGTGGTTCCCGGTCATGAAATAATTGGTCGCGTAACGGCTGTCGGTAAGGATGTTAAAGACTATAAAGAAGGCGACATTGTTGGTGTTGGCTGTATGGTTGACTCTTGTCGTAGCTGTGAGGCATGTGATCAAGGGTTAGAGCAATATTGCTTGAGTGGCATGGTGCCGACTTACAACGGTGAGGACAAGCATGATGGCTCAATTACCTACGGCGGCTACTCAGAAAATGTTGTTGTCAGTGACCGTTTTGTTGTTCGCGTTCCCGACAGCCTCGATCCTGCCAAGAGTGCTCCTTTGTTATGCGCAGGGATAACCACCTATTCTCCACTGCGTCACTATGGTGTTAAGCAGGGTGACAAAGTCGGCGTGATTGGAATGGGTGGCTTAGGTCACATGGGTGTAAAGTTCGCCAAAGCGATGGGCGCAGAAGTGACCCTCTTCACGCGCTCGGAAAGTAAAGTCAAAGAAGCTAAAAAGCAAGGCGCTGATCACGTTGTTATTTCGACTGATCCTGAACAAATGGAAGCGGTGGCAGAAACCTTTGACTTTATGCTTGATACCGTGCCTGTTCAGCATGATTTAAATCCGTATTTGAATTGTCTGAAATTTGATGGAACGCATATTTTGGTCGGCTTGCTTGAGCCAGTAGATCCCGCATTACAGGCAGGGCAGCTGGTAATGAAGCGTCGTGTACTTGCAGGATCGCTGATTGGTGGAATGCCAGAAACCCAAGAAATGTTGGACTTCTGTGGCGAACATGGCATTCACTGTGATGTAGAAATGCTTGATATCAAGAATATTAACGAAGCCTTCGAAAGAATGAAAAAAGGTGATGTCAAATATCGTTTTGTTATTGACATGGATACGCTAAAACAATCCGCTTGATTGAGTTAATCGATTCCAAAAAAGATTGACGGGTGTTTATTTTTCCGTCAATCTTTTTTATTTGGGCGGTTAATCAATCTGAGTGAAAAAATTACTTCGTCCTACATATATCATCGATAAGCTTGATCCTAATTATCGCCGCAGCCAACTGTTACAAGCGTGCTTGATGATGGGGGTCGGCGCACTGTGTCTACTGGCGGTAATAAATTTAGCTGTATTCGGTGACCCGGTACTCGCTCTGCTTGATGCGTTGGGTGCGGTTATTGCGGCGAGCCTGCTGTACCTTGTTAAACGGAAGCGATTACTAGAGCTGGTAAGTTGGCTTTTTGTTCTCACTCTGGGATTATTGATCACTGCGTTTTTATCATTGGCGGCTGGAAGTAATAATGGCTACTTATGGACCGCTGTTTTTCCTCCTTTTGCGTTTTTTCTTTTAGGTAAGACACGGGGTTTTTGGTTAACCGTTGTCTTTTTTACTATCTTCCTGATTCAGCTCTACATCAGCATTTTCGTTAAACAAGTGCCTTACTTATCACTCGGCGGCTTTTTAAATACGCTCGAGGTATTTGTTATTAGTCTTCTTTTGTACCGTTTTTATGAAAAGACGCGAACCGAGGCCAATGAGTTATTACAAGAACAAAGTATTCGCTTAGAAAAAATGGCGAAGACGGATAAACTGACACAGTTGTATAACCGACAGTATCTCGACGTAACGCTATTCAGTTTATATAAAGAGCGTCGGGCATTACCTATTTCTGTCCTATTACTCGATGTTGATTTATTTAAAAGAATTAACGATGAACACGGCCACCTGTTTGGTGACGAAGTGCTCGTCAAAATGGCTCAAAGTCTCACTGAGGTCGTTCGTGATGACGATGTTGTCGGCCGTTGGGGAGGTGAAGAATTTCTAATCATCGCTCCGAACACCTCAAAAAGTGATGCTTTAGGACTCGCGGAACGCGTTCGCCGTAGTCTGAATATGTCAATTACTGAATCGGTAACGACCAGTGTGAGCATCGGTGTATCGAGTGCTGACAGAGTTAAGAGCCCAGAAGAGTTAATCTCACAAGCCGATCGAGCGTTGTATCAAGCAAAGTCAAATGGTCGTAACCAGGTTTGTAGTTTCATTTCGGCAGTTGAATCTCATCAACGAACGATTAATAATAAGGTTTAGGAAGAGGCGCGATAGCTAGGTAGCATTTCTTGATAAGTTCCAACACTTAAGAAATGTGAGGGAGTTTTTCGCCGAGGTAACTGAGCGGTTGGATGCTTAGTTATCGGCTGTTGGGTTTGAACACCTGCAGTTGTCACCAAACGGGTGGAGAGCTTCTGGCTGCAGTATTGAGAATCCTCATCATGTACCAAGCTCTCTGAACATTGTTGTAAGTTGTTCAGAGGATCAAATGACTAATCCCCAACATACATTTCGAGTTGCAAAATTTGGTGGAACCAGTGTCGCTAATTATTCGGCAATATGCGCCGCGGTTGCCAACGTAAAATCACAAAACCAACCTATCTTAGTGGTCGTAAGTGCATGTGCTGGCGTTACCGACCGGCTAGTGATGCTCGCTAACGAGTCTGACAATGTGGAGTCTATATTGTCTGAGATAGTGCATCGACATACAGAGATCGCCGATGAATTATCCCGTTTAAACAGAGGCGGCGCGGTGGAGAAGCAATTAGCGCTTGATGACTTGCATAACCGACTGAGACAACATGTGGCGCGCAGACCTACTCCCCATGATGCTTCGTTTGTCGCGTGGCGAGACCAGCTTTTGAGTTTTGGTGAGTATTGTTCAAGCCTACTATTTAGCTGGGCTTGGGAAGCGAAAACAGAACAACCGAGTGCAGTACTTGAGGCGAAAACTTGGCTCTTTACCGACAGTCGATACGGTCGAGCGAGACCGCAGCTTAAAGCGATGATAGAAAAAGCACCACAATGGCTTAAAACCTTAGAGCCTGGTCGGCTCTATGTAACTCAGGGCTTTATCGGAAAAAATGAGAGGGGTCAAACAACAACCCTGGGACGCGGCGGTAGTGACTATTCAGCAGCGTTGCTCGCGGTTGTCGTCCAAGCTCAAGAGTTACAAGTTTGGACCGATGTGGCGGGCGTGTATTCGACGGATCCAAGACTATGTTCAGATGCTTTTGCAATCGCTGAAATGAGCTTTGATGAAGCGGCTGAAATGGCGACTTTTGGCGCTAAAGTTTTACATCCTGCGAGCTTATTGCCTGCTATTGAGTATCAGATACCGGTATTTGTCGGGCATGCGGCGTATCCTGCTCGTGGCGGAACTCGTTTGGTAAAGAACAGTACTCATAAACCCGATGTTAGGGCGGTCGCAGTCCGTAGACAGCAGACTTTGATGACCGTACATAGCATTGATATGTTTCATGCTTCGGGTTTTCTCGCGCAGTTGTTTTCGATTTTCGCTAAGTACGATATTAGTGTTGACCTGATCACGACTTCAGAAGTAAGTATTGCGCTCACGTTAGATGAGGGAGGTAGTCAAGCTAATCACGCGGTATCTGTGCCAGCCGCAGCCATCGCAGAGATTGAACTGTTTGCTAAAGTTGAACTTGAGTACAACTTAACGCTCATAGCACTTATAGGTAATCAAATTGGTCGTCAGTCCCAGCTCAGCCAATGGGTGTTTGATGCCGTCGCACCAACACCCGTGCGGCTTATTTGCCAGGGTGCCAGTGAATTTAACCTGTGTTTTCTTATTCCAGAGAGGGATACGATTGACGTGGTCACGCGATTACATGCGCGCATTAAGCGATAAGAGACCGAAAATTTATTCTTTCGCTTATTAAATTAAAAGCGGTTGTGCGTATAATGCCTGCGAAAATGATAAAAACATCAGTTAGTAGGCATTAATATGGATCTTTTACACGCTATTTGGTTGGGGATATTACAAGGGATTACTGAGTTTTTACCCATCTCTAGTTCTGCTCACCTAATTTTGTTGCCCGTGCTTACAGGCTGGCAAGATCAAGGGGTTGCTTTTGATTTAGCGGTTCACGTGGGAACGTTGTTAGCCGTTATTGGCTATTTCCGCAAAGAGGTGGGGACTTTGCTTTTTGATGGCTTGCGTTCCATACCGAGAGGAAAACATGTTGGTGAGAGCAAACTTGCATGGATGGTCGTGATCGCGACCATTCCAGCGTGTGTAGCCGGCTATTTCCTGATTGATTACGTTGATTCGGTATTACGCGCCGTCGCAGTCATCATTACGACAACGGTCGTGTTTGCCGTATTGCTCGCGGTGGCGGATAAGTTTTGTCGCGGAACGCGAACACTCGATCAAATTGGTTTAAAAGACGCCATCATTGTCGGCTTATTTCAAGCCGTTGCTCTGATTCCTGGTACGTCTCGATCAGGGTCGACGATTACGGCAGGGCTATTTTTGGGAATGACGCGAGAAACAGCCTCAAAATTCTCGTTTTTCATGGCGATTCCTATCACTTTAGCAGCGGCAACCCTAAAATTAATGGATGTGGTCAGCGAGGATATATTGATCGATTGGACTGCATTCATGATAGGTACCTTGGCCTCATTTATAACGGCTATCACTGCAATTCACCTGTTTTTGAAATGGTTAAATCAAGTTGGTATGTGGCCTTACGTGATTTACCGTTTTCTACTGGCAGGCTATTTAGTTTGGGTTTTCTATCTGTAAACGTGTTTCGATATTTAAGGTAAAACAATCGTATGTATGAAGCACTAAAAGGGCGCTTAGCCGCGTTAAAGAACAACCGTTTATTTGAGTTTGCGGTGATTACCGTAATCATCATCTCGGCGTTGGAAATTGGTGCCAAAACTTACGAACTACCGAACTTGGTAAATACGATGCTGGTGGGCTTGGACTGGTTCATCACGGTTTTTTTTGTGGTTGAAATTACCATTCGGTTCATCGCCGATAGCGATAAAAAGCACTTCTTTAAAAATGGCTGGAACGTGTTCGATACGCTGGTAGTCGTGGTCAGTCTAATTCCAGTGAATGACTCTGAACTTGCCTTGTTGGCTCGCCTTGTGCGTGTATTCCGAGTGCTTCGAATGATATCGATCATTCCCGAATTACGAACGCTCATCACATCCTTGCTAAAAGCACTGCCGCAGATGGGTTACGTCGTATTGTTGATGTTCATTATCTTCTACATCTACGCTGCGCTGGGGAGTTATCTATTTAAAGATATTAATCCGTTCCTCTGGGAAAACATCGCACGTTCGATGCTTACTCTGTTCCGCGTGATGACGTTTGAAGACTGGACGGATATCCAATATGAGACGATGGAAGTCTATCCATGGAGTTGGCTGTTCTATATGACGTTCATTTTCTTGACCGCTTTTGCTTTTCTGAACATGGTGATCGGTATTGTTGTCAATGTAATGGACAAAGAAAGCCGACGTGAACTGCAAGCCTGTGAGCAAGAGCTTGAACAAAGTCGCGAGCAGCAGTTAAACGAGCAAATCGCTGGTTTACGGTCAGAGATCACCGAGTTAAAGCAGCTTATCGTCAAACAAGGTGGGCATGGAACAAGTAACGACGCCTCTTAAAGTTAACATTCTGCGTAAGCCGATAAAGCATATTTATTTGCGCTTACGCTCGGCTGATGAGTTAGAGGTGAGTGCACCTAAACGCTGTCCTCAAAAGTACATTGATGAACTCATTGCAGAGCGGCATGAATGGATTACACAACGTCGTGCACAGTTGCGTGATACGGCGCGCTCGCCCAGCGTGCCGTTACTCAGTACGGAGCGCGTGTTACTCGCGGGTCGCTGGTATCTATGCCAGGCTTGCCGAAACGCCAAGGCGGCTGGCCCTGAGGCTGATTTGGCGCTGTTCAACGTGACTGTACGGGGCGATAAGGGACTGACTGAACAACACGTCGAACGACAACTGCGCCGCTACTTAAGTGAGAGGATCACGGCACTCCTTACTTATTGGGAACCCTTGATGGGTGTCAAAGCAAGTTGTTTCGGCATCCGCAAAATGCATACACGATGGGGCACTTGTAACACAAGAACCGAGAAGATTTGGCTGAGCTTCCAATTAGTGCACTTTCCCTTGGAGTTGCTTGAGTACGTTGTTGTTCATGAGCTTACGCACTTATTTGAGCGCTACCATAACAGGCGTTTTTATGCGTTAATGGACTCATTTCTGCCGAATTGGCGTTCATTAAAACAACGTTTGAACCATTATGAGATACCCGATTACCCCAGCGGGCAGTGAGGATTTTAGGCAAGCTGCTAAGCGGCGTTTGCCACGTGCACTATTTGATTATATTGACGGCGGTGCATTCGCTGAACAAACCGCACACGCTAATGTCCATTCGTTTTCACGCTGGCGCTTACAACAACGTGTGCTGCGTGATGTTGAACATATAAACCTTGCGGTGAATCGACTGGGTCAATCTTATGCAGCGCCGCTTGCGCTAGGACCTGTTGGCTTAGCAGGCATGATGGCGCGTCGTGGCGAAACACAGGCATACCGAGCTGCTCAACACGAACACATTCCTTTCTGCGCATCCACCGTGTCACTGTGTGGTATTAATGAAATTCATCAGCACCGTGATACTCAGCCGGCATGGTTTCAATTATACATGATGCGCGATCGCGAATTTGTTGCACAGCTACTTGATCGCGTGCAAGCACAAGGTGTTGAAGTGCTCGTTGTGACGGTCGATTTGGCGGTGTTGGGTGTGCGCTATCGAGATGTCAGAAATGGCTTCGAATCAAGCACGGGGCTCGCTAAGTTAAAGCGATTCTATGACTTTGTATCACATCCCCAATGGTTATGGGACGTAGGCTTAAAAGGCGGCCCCCACGTTTTTGGTAATCTCACCGACGCGGTGCCCAACGCACGACAATTGACAGACTTCAAAAGCTGGGTCGACGCACAGTTTGATCCTCGTGTCACGTGGGATGATATTGCGTGGATTCGCTCCCGTTGGCCAGGCAAGTTAGTAGTCAAAGGCATCTTACATTCTGATGATGCACTGCAGGCTGTAAAAGTCGGTGCCGACGGTTTGATTATTTCTAATCATGGGGGGCGTCAACTCGATGGCGCGCCATGTCCGATTGATATATTACCCGAGATTAACCAACACTTATTGAATCAGGGATGTCGCGAACGCATTGAACTTTGGCTCGATGGCGGGCTGCGTAACCCACAGGATTTGTTAATTGCACTAGCGCTGGGCGCCGATGGTGGGCTATTAGGGCGTGCATGGATATACGCACTAGCTGGCTATGGCGAGTTTGGCGTGACACAACTACTGAAACAGTGGCAGAAAGCACTCTCCGTTAGCTTGGCGTTAATGGGGTGCAACGACATTAATCAACTCAATGAATCGCACTTAATAAGAAGCTAATAATAAGGAGCGGGTGTGAGAAAAAATGCAGCACAGTTAGCCGTAGCAGCGCTCGAAAAACTCGGGGTGACGCATACGTTTGGTATTCCCGGTGTTCACAACACAGAGTTTTATGATGCGCTGAACGCCAGTGAGCATATTACGCCTGTGTTAGTCACGCACGAGGGGGGCGCCGCGTTTATGGCCGATGGCATGAGTCGCGTTCGGCAAATGCACGAGGGCATTGGTGTACTCGCCATTGTTCCCGCAGCGGGTTTCACTCATGCAGCGAGTGGTATTGGTGAGGCGTATCTTGATGGTGTTCCGATGCTTGTGATTTCGGGTGGGGTGCGCACTGATACCGAGTTTGATTTTGTCTTGCATGGTGTTGACCAGTTGGAACTGGCAAAGGGGATCACCAAAGGCGCGTTTCGTGTTAATCATCAAAATGATGTGACGGATGTATTGTATCAAGCTTACCAACTGGCGACCGAAGGAAAGCCAGGTCCTGTGTTAGTCGAAATCCCTGTCAATTTGCAGCTATTTGATGCAACCGTTGCTCAACCTCAACAGCCGCCTCAGCCCACTACACCGGCTATCGATGAGCAAGCCATTAAACGGGCTGTTGAACTCATATCAGCGGGTAACAGACCCGGACTGTTTGTCGGTTGGGGCGCTCGCCACGCGCAACAGCCACTAATTGATTTAGCAGAATATCTGCAAGCACCGGTGGCGACCACCTTGCAGGGACTGTCGGTTTTTCCTCATGATCATCCACTGCATGTGGGCTTTGGTTTTTCAGCTTCGGCAGTACCCGCAGCGCAAGCAAGCTTCAAAGACTGCGATTTAATGATCGCGATTGGTACACGTTTTGCCGAAATCCCAACAGGCAGTTTCAGCGCGAAAGTGCCCAAAAATCTCATTCATATTGATATCGATGAGTCGGTATTCAACCGTAACTATCCGAGCAAAGTGAGTATCAAAGGAGATGCCACAGAGGTACTGAAGTTGTTAAACAACGCGCTGAGCGGTCAGGCTGCACGAGCCGATAGTGCGTCGCTCAAGGCTACAATTAAGCAGTTAAAACAGGATTATTTCGACGAATGGCGAGCGCATGATAGTCACGAACGCATTAATCCATACGTGTTTTTTACGTCAATTGCCGCACAAATGATGGATGACGCGATCATTGTTTTGGATGATGGAAATCATACGTACTTAGCGGCGGAATTATTGCCCCTAAAAGCCGGCATGACATTATTGACTCCCACTGACTATAACGCGATGGGCTATGCTGTTCCTGCCGCAATCGGCGCAAAGCTGGCACAGCCCGAGCGACAAACCATTGCCATTGTGGGAGATGGTTGTTTTGTTATGACGGGAATGGAGTTGCTGACAGCGCAACAACAGGAGGTTGGCGTTGTTTGTTTTGTATTCAACGACGGCGAACTATCTCAAATCGCGCAAGCGCAGCAAACGCCTTATGCGCGAAAACCCTGTACGGCATTGGTGGGTGCGAAATTTGAAGGCATGGCATTAGCGACCGGAGCGCATTATATTCGTATTGAAACCGAAGCTGAGCTCGATGCGTATATAGCCCAAGCATTCGACGTCGCAGCTAAAGGACAGAGTGTATTGGTTGATGTTAATATTGATTACAGTAAACCCACGCGCTTTACTCAAGGTACGGTAAAGTCAACTTTTAAGCGCTTTCCGACCCGTCAGAAGCTGCGCATTGCTGGTCGAGCGGTGAAGAGAAAACTGTTTGGCTGAAACATTCGCCAAAGGTCGAATCGTGTTGTATTAACGATATGATTAAACTGAAGTAAATACTGTTGTAGGGAGTTAACGTTGAGATATTTACACACCATGGTTCGGGTCGAGGATCTCGACGCGTCATTGCGTTTTTATTGTGACTTGTTGGGCCTTAAAGAAATGTACCGGAAAGAGGTTGAAGCCGGGCGTTTTACATTGGTGTTTCTAGCTGCACCGGAAGACGAAGATGCGGCCAGCGAAAACAAAGCGCCGATGGTGGAGCTGACATATAACTGGGATCCAGAGTCGTATGACGGCGGGCGTAATTTTGGCCATTTAGCCTATGAAGTGGACGATATTTATGCACTGTGCAAAAAGTTACAAGATAACGGTGTGACGATTAACCGTCCGCCACGTGATGGACGCATGGCATTTGTCCGTTCTCCGGATGGCATTTCGATCGAACTACTGCAAAAAGGTGGCGCGCGTGAACCAGAGGCACCTTGGGACACGATGGAAAATACGGGTGAATGGTAATTAGAGGGTAGATCCCGTATAATTCGCCCACAGTTCAACCTATTACGAAGTCTGATAAACGATAGGAATCATTATGTCGAACGACAAATCGAAGATTATTTATACTGAAACGGATGAAGCACCACGTTTAGCTACTTACTCGCTGTTGCCTATCATCCAAAGCTTTACTAAAGCGGCAGGCGTTAAAGTTGAAACGCGTGATATTTCACTTGCAGGTCGTATCATTTCGCAATTCTCTGAGTATCTTACTGAGGAACAGCGCCAGTCAGACGCATTAGCTGAGTTAGGCGAATTAGCGAAGACACCAGAAGCTAACATTATTAAATTGCCGAACATCAGTGCATCTATTCCACAGATGACTGCGTGCATTAAAGAGCTGCAAGCACAAGGCTACAAATTACCTGACTTCCCGTTTGATCCACAGACTGACGAAGAAAAAGATATTCGTGCACGTTATGACCGCGTTAAAGGCAGTGCGGTGAACCCTGTGCTACGTGAAGGTAACTCAGATCGCCGTGCACCGATGGCGGTTAAAAACTTCGCTAAGAAGCATCCCCATCGCATGGGCGCTTGGAGTAAAGACAACCAAGCCCACGTTGCGCACATGGAAGAAGGCGACTTTTACGGATCTGAAAAATCAATGACTTCAAGCCAAGACGATAGCTTTAAAATCGTATTGGAGAGTAACGGTGAGCAAAACGTACTTAAGGACGGTATCAAAGTGCTGGCCGGCGAAGTTGTTGATGCTGCTGTTATGAGCCGCAAGAAGCTACAAGCGTTCTTCGAGAAAGAGACTGTTGCTGCTAAAGAGCAGGGCGTTCTACTGTCATTGCATTTAAAAGCCACCATGATGAAAGTTTCTGACCCGATCATGTTTGGCCACGCGGTGCGTGTTTATTTCAAAGATGTACTTGAAAAACACGCCGATTTAATGAAAGAAATTGAGTTTGATGCCAGCAACGGTATCGGCGATTTGTATTCTAAGCTCGATAAACTGACGGATGAACAGCGTCAGGAAGTCGAGAATGACTTGAATACCGTTTATGCCAAACAGGCTGAGTTAGCAATGGTTAACTCAGACAAAGGTATCACTAACTTACACGTACCAAGCGACGTTATTATTGATGCTTCAATGCCTGCCATGATTCGTGACTCGGGCCAAATGTGGGACCGTGAAGGCGGACAGAAAGAAGCTAAGGCGATGATCCCCGATCGTTGCTATGCGGGTGTTTACCAAGAGACGATTAGCTTCTGCCGTGAAAATGGCGCGTTTGATCCAGCAACCATGGGTACAGTGCCTAATGTTGGTTTGATGGCGCAAAAAGCAGAAGAATATGGTTCGCACGATAAAACCTTCGAAATCCCGGCGGATGGTACGGTAAAAGTATTGAATCAAGCGGGTGATGTAGTATTTGAACACGCGGTTGAAGAAGGCGACATCTGGCGTATGTGTCAGGTTAAAGACGAGCCTATCCGTGACTGGGTAAAGCTTGCCGTTAATCGCTCACGTTTAAGTGGCATGCCTGCCGTATTCTGGCTCGATAAAAACCGTGCCCATGATGCGCAATTGATCAGTAAAGTTGAGGCTTACTTAAAAGAGCACGACACCGATGGTTTGGATATTCAAATCATGTCGCCTGAAGAAGCAACACGCCACACGTTGAAGCGCGTGAAAGAAGGCAAGGATACAATCTCAGTCACGGGTAACGTATTACGTGACTACTTGACTGACTTGTTCCCGATCCTTGAGCTGGGCACTTCTGCGAAAATGCTCTCGATTGTCCCATTGATGAACGGTGGCGGCTTATTCGAAACCGGCGCGGGTGGCTCAGCACCTAAACACGTACAACAGTTTGTGGAAGAGAACCACTTACGTTGGGATTCACTGGGCGAATTCCTTGCGTTGGCGGCTTCACTTGAGCATCTCAGCCGTGCAACCGACAACCGTCGTGCGCAGATTTTGGCTGATGCGCTTGATAATGCGACCGCGAAGTTCTTGGAAGAGAACAAATCGCCTTCGCGTAAAGTGGGTGAGATTGATAACCGCGGCTCGCACTTCTACTTGGCGATGTATTGGGCTGAGTCTCTGGCTAAGCAAACTGAGGACAAAGAGCTTCAAGAGCGCTTTGAGAAACTCGCTGCAGCTATGCAGAAGAACGAGCAAGCCATCATGGACGAATTGAACGGTGTTCAAGGCAAGCAAGTCGAGATCGGTGGTTACTATCAGCCAGACGCTGATAAGGTATCTGCTGCTATGCGCCCATGTTCAGTATTGAACGAGACGCTCGCAAGCTTATAATGAACATAAGGTTGTGATAGAAAGCAGGCTGCGGCCTGCTTTTTTTATGTCTAACTGTTGAGGAACACATGTGAGTGAACAAAATTATCTACTAAAACTAAGAGCACAGTGTTTAAAGCTGCCGTTGGGGGCGCGTATCTTCTCCATGATGTTCGCTCGCAAAGCGCCTTACTTTGCTTCGATAAAGCCGCTAGTCACTGAGCTTGAGCCTAACTTTTGTCAACTGACGTTTAAAAAACGCAAAGCGGTTGAAAATCATATTGGTACCGTACACGCGATTGCTGTATGTAATGGCATGGAAATGGCGATGGGGGCATTAGCTGAGGCGTCCATTCCTAAGCACTTACGTTGGCTGCCTAAGGGGATGCAGGTCAATTACTTGGCCAAGACCAATAGTGATGTGCGCATTGAAGCGAGAGCGACAGAGCAAACATGGCAAGTTGGCGATCAGCCTATCGAAGTCACTGCCTATCGAGACGATGGTACTGTGGTGGCCGCAGGGCATATTACGATTTATGTTTCGGAAAAGCCGGCAAAGCCTAAGTCATAAACCATTAAAAAAGGGGCCGAAGCCCCTTTTTTAATAATGCGATACATCTCACTTTACGGTTTATTGACTGGCTCATTAGCGTCAATAACCGCACCTGGATGATCATCGTTGTCAGCTTCACCGTCGTCTGGTGGCAGCTTTTCCCACTTACGAGTGAAGAAGGCGAGAACGAATACTACCGCACCCACACTGACACCGAATAGGAATATCGTCCAGTAGAGCTCTGGCATGGCTTGAGGGTTTTCAGGATCAAGACCACCTGCTAACAAGCCAGCAATTAAGTTACCCATCGCATAGGTCAGTACGAATACGCCCATTAACTGGCCCGCCATGCGTTTTGGCGACAATTTACTTACGGCACTTAATGCGACAGGGCTCAAGCATAGTTCACCCACGGTGTGAATGAAGTAAACAGCAACTAGCCAGTAAGGCGCGACCTTAAGGCCACTTGCAGCGGCTTGAGAGGCGAAGAACATGACGATAAAGCCGGTTGCCATGATCATCAGACCGATTGCACTCTTAAAGCCGTAAGAAGGGTTAATCATGCGTTTACTGAGGTTAATCCAAAGCGCCGCGAAGAATGGTGACAACGTGACCAGGAAAATTGAATTTAATGATTGGAACCAAGTCGTTGGAATTTCAAAGTCGCCAATCATACGATCGGTTAAGTCACGTGCAAACAAATTAAATGAAGAACCGGCTTGCTCGAAGCCTGCCCAGAACATGGTTGATGCGATACACACGAGGAACAAGGCGCCGAGGCGTTTCATTTCATTGCGTGTCAGTTTACCAAACAGGAAAATACTCAGGTAATACACGAAGAAAATGATAGTAAAGATAACGGCCACGTTGCCAGCTAATACCACTGGATCAATAACAATAATATTGTTTAGCGCTAGATAGGTGACGGTTGCCAGACCCGCCAATAGCAAATAAATTACTGCCCAGCTACGCTTGGCAGCACCTGCGCTCATCGGTTTAGCTGGCTTCTCGCCAACACCCTTTAACTTGGGCTGTGTCAATTTGTATTGAATTAGGCCAAAAGCCATACCTACGGCTGCAGCACCAAAGCCCCAGTGATAACCGGCATTTTCTTGCAAGTAACCGGTAACGAAGTAACCGATAATAGAACCAATGTTGATACCCATGTAGTAAAGGGTATAGCCACCATCACGACGGTCATCATTTGAACTATACAGTTGACCCACCATCGCCGTGATATTCGGTTTGAGAAGACCTGTTCCAAGAACAACGAGGATCATACCGATAAAGAAGCTGGCTTCGCTTGGGATTGCCAGTACGATATGGCCCAGCATGATGATAATGCCACCATACCAGGTTGCGCGTTGGCCACCCAGAAGGCGGTCAGCAATCCAACCACCAGGAAGGCCCATGAAATAAACAGCACCGGTATAAAGACCGTAAATTGCTGTAGCGGAGGCGACGGTAATGGCAAGTCCACCTTCTTGCATTGAGGCGGTCATAAACAGCACGAGCAACGCGCGCATGCCGTAGTAACTCATGCGCTCCCACATTTCGGTAAAGAACAGGGTTTGAAGTCCCCCTGGCTGTCCGAAAAAACTAGCGTCTTTGTCGACAATATTTTTTGGATCCATTTTAATTATCCGTTTGTTATAAAAATTAATGTTGACCCATTCGACTTTGGTCGAAGTCGAAAAAAGTGGTCATACTTTACTAGCCAATGCCCATGATTAAAACCTTTAGCGATGAATTTATTGGTTTTTGGGTTGGCTGTCCCCCGGGATAGACTTTCTCAGCTGTACAGGTTCTGAGGCCCGTTTTTTGGCACGCACGCGGATGTTTAAAAATTCCACCGCAAGTGAGAACGCCATGGCAAAATAGACATACCCTTTAGGCACATGAAAGCCCATCCCCTCGCCAACTAAAGTCATGCCAATTAAAATAAGGAAACTTAAGGCCAACATTTTAATGGTGGGATGTTTGTCGACAAAATCGGAGACCGACTTAGCCGCAATCAGCATGACGCCAACGGATAGAACAACGGCAATCACCATGACCGAAAGGTGATCGGCTAATCCCACCGCGGTTATCACTGAGTCAAGCGAGAACACGATGTCGAGCACAGCAATTTGAACAAGTATGGCAACGAAGTTAGCTTGCACGGGGCTCTGGCCCTCGCTCGACTCGCCTTCAAGCGCATGGTGTATCTCTAAGGTACTTTTGCCAAGTAAGAATAAGCCACCCAGTAGTAAGATCAGATCACGCCCCGAGATTGATTTACCAAGGACGTCGAATAAGGGAGTTGTTAATGACATGACCCAAGTGAGGGAGAATAAAAGCAATAGTCGCGTGCCCATTGCTAATATTAGGCCCAGCGTTCTAGCTCGGTTCCGCTGGCGTTCAGGCAAACGACCAACTAAAATAGAAATGAAAATAATGTTATCAATGCCCAGTACAATTTCTAATGCGGTCAGTGTAGCCAATGCAATCCATGCCTCGGGCATGGCGATCCACTCAAACATAATCTTCTCCGAAATTTGACGTCTTAAATTATAGTGAAGGTCTTCAACTGAAAAGCAATCTTTCCAGTATTGTCGACAATACTTTATAAATATGCTTGTAATATACTTAAATGATCGGGCAGAATAGTAACAACACTTAATTATGTCGACAATTTCATATGGAAGTGCTTTCACCTATTGCCAAACCAGCTGTAACCTCCGCTGACCGGGTTCTTGTTCAGATTCAAAGAGCCGTGGTCGAGGGCGAAATTGCCGCTGGGAGCAAAATTAGCGAGCCTGAGCTTGCTCGTAAATTTAACATCAGCCGTGCACCTCTGCGCGAGGCACTTGCTCGGTTGGAGCGCTGCCATCTCATTGAACGAACGCCAAATGCCGGAGCCCGTGTCGTTCAGCTATCTTATCAAGGACTCATCCATTTATATCAAATTCGTGAAGAATTAGAAGGGTTAGCGTGTCGGTTGGCTGCCGAGTACATGGCAACCGAGGAAATCGAGCAACTTCAGAGTTTGCTTGATCAACACTTGTCGCATCAGCGCGTGCGCGAAGGTGAAAGTTACTATCAAGAAGCGGGCGATTTGGACTTTCATTATCGTGTCATCTTAGGGAGCAAGAATCCCTATCTGATAAATATGCTCTGTGATGAACTTTACTATTTGGTCAGGATGTATCGCGTCCAGATGGGGATGAATGGACCTCGTGTTTCACGCGCCTTTGACGAGCATAAAGCGATTTTGACCGCCATTGGCAATCGTGACGGTGAACTCGCGGACTTATTGATGCGGCGTCATATTAGCGCGTCGCGTAAAAACATCGAAATTAAACTAGCACAACAGGAGAAGTGATAATGAGTAACGGAATCCAAAGTGCGGGCGCAAAACTGCGTCGTGCAATTGAACAAGAAAATCCTTTGCAGATCGTCGGTACGATTAACGCTTACACAGCCATGATGGCTGAAAAAGTGGGCCACAAAGCGCTTTATTTGTCGGGCGCAGGTGTTGCTAATGCCTCTTTTGGTTTACCTGACTTGGGTATGACTTCACTGAATGACGTGTGCGAAGATATTCGCCGTATTACCGGCGCTTCAGACTTGCCATTATTAGTTGATGCCGACACAGGCTGGGGTGGTGCATTCAATATCGCACGCACTGTTAAAGAAATGACGCGTGCAGGTGCAGCGGGTATTCATATTGAAGACCAAGTTGCGCAAAAGCGTTGTGGTCACCGCCCAAATAAAGAGATCGTTACTCAAGCTGAGATGGTTGACCGCGTTAAGGCGGCCGTTGATGCCCGTATTGATGACCAGTTTCTAATTATGGCGCGTACTGACGCGTTACAGCAACAAGGCTTAGATGCTGCCATTGAGCGCGCGCAAGCGTGTGTCGACGTGGGTGCGGATGCGATTTTTGCAGAAGCGGTGCACACACTGGAGCAATATCAAGCCTTTACTGAAGCGCTTGATGTGCCAGTATTGGCTAACATTACCGAATTCGGAGCAACGCCATTGTTCAATAAGCAAGAGCTGGCTGACGTCGGTGTCGATATTGTATTGTATCCGTTGAGCGCATTCCGTGCGATGAACAAAGCAGCGTTAAATGTCTACAATAGTATTCTTGAGAACGGCGATCAGAAAGCGGTTGTTGATGATATGCAAACGCGTGCAGAACTCTATGAGTTCTTGAACTACCATGAGTTCGAAGAAAAACTAGACAACCTATTTAAAAAATAAGCTCGGTAGCTTGCGCCTTGGGCGCAAGAATTGATTATGTAGCTTGCGCCTTAGGCGCAAGTCAATCACAACAAATTAAGAAGGAATAAAACCATGGCAGAGAAAAAACTAGGTGGTGCAGGATTACGCGGCCAATCAGCGGGTGAAACCGCACTATGTACGGTGGGTAAATCAGGTTCTGGCCTCACTTATCGTGGCTATGACATTAAAGAGTTAGCGGAGAAGGTGAGCTTTGAAGAAGTCGCGTATTTGCTAGCGAAGGGTGAATTACCCAATCAAGCTGAATTAGATGCATACCGTAAGCGTCTAAAATCCATGCGCATCCTACCGCAGGAAGTCAAAGACGTACTGGAGCGTATTCCAAAAGAAGCGCATCCGATGGACGTGCTTCGTACAGGTTGCTCAATGTTAGGCAACCTCGAGACTGAAGAAAGCTTCGATGAAGCGGACGATAAAATCGAACGTATGATTGCAACTTTCCCAGGTATGGTGCTGTATTGGTACCGTTTTACACACGATGGCGTGCGTATCGATACTGATTCTGAAGAGCATTCAACAGGTGCCCATTTCCTACGCTTATTGCATGATGAGTCGCCGTCTAAATTACATGCTGACGTGATGAATACGTCGTTAATCTTGTATGCAGAGCACGAGTTTAATGCATCAACCTTCACAGCGCGTGTATGTGCTTCGACACTGTCTGACATCCACTCGTGTGTAACCGGTGCGATCGGTTCATTGCGTGGTCCATTGCACGGCGGAGCCAACGAAGCCGCAATGGAGCTTATCGAGGACATGAAAGATCCAGAAGATGCTGAGAAAACACTCATGGGTATGCTCGAGCGTAAAGAGAAGATCATGGGCTTTGGCCATGCAATTTATCGCGAGTTTGACCCACGCAATGACATTATCAAAGCATGGTCTAAGAAGCTTGCCGAAGAGAATGGCGATTCTCGCTTGTATGATGTTTCTGTGCGCTGTGAAGAAGTCATGTGGCGTGAGAAGAAGCTGTTCCCGAACGCGGACTTTTTCCACGCGTCTGCATACAACTATATGAACATTCCGACAAAACTGTTCACACCTATCTTTGTGATGTCACGTGTGACGGGTTGGACGGCACACGTGAAAGAGCAACGCGCGAACAACCGTATCATTCGTCCTTCGGCGGATTACACCGGCCCAGAAGCGCGTCCAGTACCCGCTATCAGCGAACGATAAGTAGGTGGTGGGATGAGTTCGAATTACCGTAAATCGTTAAAAGGCACCACGCTCGAGTACTTTGATGCTCGAGCGGCGGTGGAAGATATTGAAGCGGGCGCCTACGACAAGCTACCTTACTCGAGCCGAGTCTTTGCCGAGAACTTGGTGCGCCGCTGTGAACCGGAGCTTCTTAAACAGTCACTTGAGCAATTAATTTACCGCAAACGTGAGCATGATTTTCCGTGGTTTCCAGCCCGTGTCGTTTGCCATGATATCTTAGGTCAGACCGCGTTGGTCGATTTAGCGGGGTTGCGTGATGCTATCGCTGAGAAAGGGGGTGATCCGGCAAAAGTGAACCCGGTGGTTCCCACTCAGTTGATTGTTGACCACTCGCTCGCGGTGGAGCATGCAGGCTTTGAAAAGGACGCGTTCGAGAAGAACCGTGCGATTGAAGACCGTCGCAATGATGATCGCTTTCACTTTATTAACTGGACTAAAACTGCGTTTAAAAACGTGGATGTTATCCCTCCGGGGAACGGCATCATGCACCAGATCAATTTGGAGAAGATGTCACCGGTTGTGCAAGTGCGTGACAACGTCGCCTTTGTAGATACCTGCGTAGGCACGGACAGCCACACGCCGATGGTTGATGCCTTGGGTGTTATCTCGGTAGGTGTGGGCGGTCTTGAGGCTGAGAGTGTAATGCTTGGCCGTGCATCTTATCTACGCTTGCCTGATATCGTGGGCGTTGAATTGACTGGTAAGTTACAGCCAGGCATTACCAGCACCGATTTGGTACTCGCATTGACTCAGTTCCTGCGTAAAGAACGTGTGGTTGGTGCTTACCTCGAGTTTTATGGTGAAGGTGCTAAAGCCCTGACGGTCGGCGATCGGGCGACTATCTCTAATATGACGCCAGAATACGGTGCCACGGCAGCGATGTTCTACATTGATGAGCAGACCATTGATTATCTTAAATTAACTGGACGTGATGACGATCAGGTCGAGTTGGTGGAACAATACGCCAAAGAGACTGGGTTATGGGGCGATAGTCTTGAAACCGCAGAATATGAGCGTGTTCTAACGTTTGATTTAAGCCAAGTAAAACGTAACCTAGCGGGGCCGTCAAACCCTCATTCATTGTTGCCCGCTGGCGAGTTGACTGAGCGGGGAGTGGCGAAACATATTGAGTCACCTGAAGATGGAAAAATGCCTGATGGCGCGGTAATTATCGCAGCTATTACGAGCTGTACAAACACCAGTAACCCGCGCAATATGATTGCGGCGGGCTTGATAGCGCGTAACGCCAATAAATTGGGTTTAACGCGTAAGCCATGGGTAAAAAGCTCACTCGCACCGGGCTCTAAGACGGTTAAGATGTACTTAGAAGAAGCGCAATTGTTGCCAGAACTGGAAACACTCGGTTTTGGTGTCGTGGCGTTTGCATGTACTACCTGTAATGGTATGAGTGGTGCACTTGATCCTAAGATCCAACAAGAAATTATCGACCGTGATTTGTTCTCGACAGCAGTGCTATCGGGTAACCGTAACTTTGATGGTCGGATTCACCCTTATGCAAAACAAGCGTTCTTAGCATCACCGCCATTGGTTGTTGCTTATGCGATTGCGGGCACTATGCGCTTTGATATCGAGAAAGACGTGTTGGGCTATGACACTGACGGCAACGCAGTCACGTTAAAAGACATCTGGCCAAGTGACGAGGAAATTGACGCTATCGTTAAATCGAGCGTTAAGCCTGAGCAGTTCCGGAAAGTGTACGATCCGATGTTTAATCTTTCGGTCGATTACGGTGACGATATTAACCCACTCTATGATTGGCGTGAAATGTCGACCTACATCCGTCGGCCCCCGTACTGGGAAGGTGCATTGGCCGCTAAGCCAAGCTTAACAGGGATGCGTCCTTTAGCGGTTCTTGGCGACAACATTACTACGGATCATTTGTCACCTTCGAATGCGATTCTTGCTGACAGTGCAGCCGGTGAATACCTCGCTAAAATGGGCTTGCCAGAAGAAGACTTTAACTCTTATGCGACCCACCGTGGCGATCATTTAACGGCTCAACGTGCAACGTTTGCCAACCCGAAATTGTTTAACGAAATGGTGCGGGATGATGCTGGCAATGTGATTCAAGGTTCGTTGGCACGGATTGAACCTGAGGGTAAAACCGTACGCATGTGGGAAGCGATTGAGCACTATATGACTCAAAAGCAACCATTGATCATCGTGGCAGGTGCTGACTATGGTCAAGGTTCATCGCGCGACTGGGCCGCTAAAGGTGTCCGCTTAGCTGGGGTTGAAGCTATCGTAGCAGAAGGTTTCGAGCGTATTCACCGTACCAACTTAATTGGTATGGGCGTTTTGCCACTGCAGTTTGAAGAGGGCACAACCCGCAAGACGTTAGCACTTGATGGTTCTGAAACCTATGATGTTAAGGGCGAACCGGCTCCTGGTGCGCGACTGAGTTTAATGATTCACCGAGCCAATGGTGAAGATATTGAAGTGCCCGTGATCTGCCGCTTGGATACCAAAGAAGAAGTATCCATTTATTCGGCGGGTGGTGTGCTTCAACGGTTTGCACAAGACTTTCTTGAGGCTGAGGCAAGTTGATATGAAATTTAGGCCACAGTTGAAAATTCCCGCCACCTATATGCGTGGCGGGACTTCAAAAGGTGTATTCTTTAACTTAGCGGACTTACCTGAGGCCGCGCAGCAGCCAGGTAACGTGCGCGATGCACTTCTGATGCGCGTGATTGGCAGCCCCGATCCTTACGCTAAGCATACTGATGGTATGGGCGGCGCGACATCAAGCACCAGTAAAACGGTCATCGTGTCGAAAAGCACGCAACCCAACCATGATGTTGATTACCTATTTGGTCAGGTATCGATTGATACCCCCTTTGTTGACTGGAGCGGTAACTGCGGTAATTTGTCGTCTGCGGTGGGGGCTTTTGCAATAACTCAAGGCCTCGTTGACGCCGATCGCGTACCGGAAAACGGTATCGCTGAAGTCCGTATTTGGCAGGCAAACATTGGCAAAACTATTGTCAATAAGGTACCGATGCAAGACGGACAAGTACAAGAAATGGGTGACTTTGAGCTTGATGGTGTGACGTTTCCAGCGGCTGAAGTCGCGATCGAGTTTATGGATCCCTCCGCCGATGGTGAGCAGATGTTTCCCACCGGAAATCTTGTCGATACATTTGAGGTGCCTGGCGTCGGAACCTTAGAGGCTACCTTTATCAATGCGGGTATTCCTACCGTATTTTTGCGCGCCGAGGCGTTAGGTTATGAAGGAACTGAGTTGCAAGAAGCGATTAATGGTGACGCAGCAGCCTTGACGCGACTCGAGACGATTCGGGCTCATGCCGCGGTTCGCATGGGATTGATCGATCAGGTAGAAGAAGCCGTGCAACGTCAACATACGCCGAAATTAGCCTTTGTAGCACCCGGTAAGACCTACACCGCCTCGAGCGGTAAAGTGATTGAGGCCAGTGATGTTGACTTGCTTGTCCGTGCTATGTCGATGGGTAAACTACATCACGCGATGATGGGAACGGCTGCGGTGGCGATTGGCACAGCCGCTTCTATTCCAGGTACATTAGTAAACCAAGCCGCCGGTGGCGGTGAGCGCACTATGGTCAACTTTGGTCATCCGTCGGGTACGTTGCAAGTCGGTGCTGAAACGCTCCTAAAAGATGGTGAATGGCGTGCTGTCAAAGCCATTATGAGTCGAAGTGCACGTGTGCTTATGGAAGGCTGGGTGAGAGTACCTGCAGAGGTGTTGGATTAATGACCCGCTAATTCATAACGATTGCTGAAAGCGTCCTTTGGGGTAATGCCGATCAGTTAAGAAATTTTCAATGATCGGTTGACCGATCCGGCAGAGTCTTCAAAATCCATAGTCAGAATTTCTGGCTATGGATTTTTTT
>NZ_LSBQ01000023.1:0-43092 GCF_001577655.1 Idiomarina sp. T82-3
CGCTCTTCAGAATAACGTGGCATACATGAACCTATGCCGCCCACTGTTTATTAACTAATGGCGAAATTGCCAACTGGACAACTAGGCTGACATAGTGGGAAACCGCTCTTCATCTAAATTTTCAACGGCCTGCGATGAAGCTATGTTCACCAAGTGGACTCGATCTCTGAAATGCTTTTCATCAGTTATGAAGCCTTTAATCTGCGGAATTGCTTCACCGTGAGGGCTTGTACCACCTGAAAACTTTGCCTCTCCGAAGTTTATAAGCGGCAAGTTACATTCGGTATGGAAATCGAAGCCTTCATTTTGTTTTATTTGTGGTTTCCAAAGCTCCGCAACTGGAAGTGATTTGTGAGAAAGAACTTTAGACAGAGCGCCAGATGAGCCTAACGAAACCATTATTTCACCAAAATCGGAACCAATACTCGCGTTGGTAGCATCTTCTCTCTGGAGGTAATCACTGAAAATTTGTTGAAGGATTTTTGCTGTTTCTTGAGCTGTTTTTGAGTAAGACCTTTTGACCCTTGGATCTAGTTCATTCATCCAAGCGTCATCTGATATAGAAGCAATACATTGCTCTGCAATGTAATCCAGATCTTTGATCTCGACCAAGCATAGATAAACATTAAGCTCGTCACTACTTAATCTGAAGAAGTCGCATCCCCATTCAGGAGCTGTTATTTTTTCTTCAACTTTAATTAAATTATCGGCCAACCTAGTAAAACTCCATTTTTAACAGCCTACCTTTTGTAAAACAGAATACTCAGTTAAGAAACACCTCAGAAAACTGGGGTTTCGAGGGCAGTTAATCTTGAGCAACCTCTAATAGCTCGCCAACCTCGCAATCGAAATACTTACAGAGTGCTTCCAAAGCAGCAAAATCAATTCGCTGAGCGGTTTCTTTATACAACAATGTCACGGTATTACGATTCAATCCAGTATCGCGTGCAACGTCCATTATCTTTAGCTTTCGCTCGCCCATCATTCGCGCTAAATGACACTTAATCATGACCACCTCGTGAAAAATGTCATCTAAAATGACAAAAAAACATTGCAAATGATATTTTGCGTGCTAATATGTCATTCAGGATGGCATTTTGAAATCTAGAAATACGTTATGCCATTCAGTCTATCAACTAACTAAGGAGTTTGCCATGTTAAATGACATGACGCTTTTAACGACTGCCGAACTGGCTGAGCGAATCAAGTATGACCCCCGAACCATTAGAGAACAGTTGAAGGATTCAGTGCTTCACGAAGGTGTTCACTACATCCGCCCATTCGGAGGTAGAAAAATCCTATTTCTTTGGGAAGCTATTCAGCGCGATATAGGTCAGGGCTCCTCTGATTCATTGGCAATTCCGATGGCAAAAGGAGGTATTGCTCATGGGTAGTGTGAATGCACGCCCTGAGACCGGTAAGTTGTTCATCGACTTCCGTTACAAGGGCAAACGTTGCCGCGAACAAACCTCACTTGAGGACACGCGAGAGAACCGAAAACGAGTACAGAAGTTACTCGATCGGATTGAAGCGGAAATCACTCTCGGCACTTTTGATTACGGTAAGCATTTCCCGGGCAGTCCTAAAGCGCAGCAGTTCAGGGAAATGCAGGTGCGTAGTCAGTACCTCGATACGCCACTGTTCAGCGACTTTGCCAATACTTGGTTTGCTGAAATGCGTATTCAGTGGCGAACATCTCACGCTGAGACAGTGCGAAATACGCTGGATAAGTATCTCGTGCCAGCCTTTGGAGAAAGGCAAGTTGGCCGCATCACCAAAGCGGAAGTACTTGAGTTTCGGGCCTCACTCGCCAAAGTTACGTCCCGAAGCAACAAGTCGTTATCTCCGTCGCGGATAAACCACATCATGACGCCTTTGCGCATGATTTTGAATGAAGCAGCCAACCGTTACAATTTTAGCTCACCTTACCAGGGAATTAAATCGCTTAAGGTGCCGCGCACGGATGTTGAGCCATTCACCATCGATGAGGTGCGTCTCATCATCGAAAAGGTCCGTCCCGATTTTCGGGACTACTACACAGTGCGGTTCTTTACCGGCATGCGGACAGCGGAAATCGATGGGCTCCAGTGGGATGCGGTGGATTTCGACCGCCGGCAAATCATGGTGCGCAGCACCATCGTCAACGGTGAAACGCAAAGCACCAAAAACGATGGGTCGTTCCGCGCCATCGACATGAGCGAGTTGGTCTTCGATGCGTTGAAACATCAGTACGAAGCAACAGGTGACCAGCAGTACGTGTTTTGTACGCGCAACGGCTCGCCGTTGTCGCATAACAACGTCACCAAACGTGTCTGGTATCCGCTGCTTCGGCACCTGGGGTTGCGTAAACGCCGTCCTTATCAAACGCGTCACACCGCTGCCACGCTCTGGCTGGCAGCGGGAGAGAGCCCCGAGTGGATTGCCCGACAGATGGGGCACTCAACGACCGAGATGTTGTTTCGGGTCTACTCGCGTTATGTGCCTAACCTGACCCGCCAGGACGGCTCTGCGTTTGAGCGGCTGCTGAAATCCAATTTTAACGATTTCAAACCTGACGCGGAGTAAGTGTCCGCTTACTTTGCCGCAACACCGATTTAATGACTCTGGAGAATTCTTATGAACACGATGACAAACATCACTGTGAACGACACCATTCAACCGCTACTTATCGATGCAAAGGAATTCACGCGCTTTGTAGGACGCTACTATCTGTGCGAGGTCGAATATGTTCAAACATCCCAGGCGCAGGAAAAGTGCAAACTCACCCTGTCTGACAGCTCAGGTACGTTAGATGTTTATGTCCGCTACGAGCAGCTGAAAGATGAAGCTATATTGGTAGATACGATGGTTCATGTTGAAGTCGCCAAATCGATTATTGGCGAGCAAAGCATTCGCCTCTGTAAGCTGCTCGCCTGCGCGGATGACTGCGAAACCATTGGCACGTCACTGGCGGCAGTGCCGATAGCTAAATGTCCGCGTCCGGATATATTTAAAGCGTTGCTCGTGATGGAAAGCCGCATTGAGTCTGATGTGATGAAAGAGTTTCTGTGTGATGTATTGTTACAGAAGCATGTGGCGGCGGCCTATCTTGAATGCCCTGCGTCCTTGAATGGACACCATAGCTGCGGAGCCGGACTCCTCGAGCACTCGATTAATGTCGCCTGGAATATCCTGGGTGTGCAGGTATTCAAGCCGATTGAACGAGATACCGCGATTGTTGCTGCGCTTCTTCACGATATCGGCAAAACACAAACCCTAACGAACCAACAACGGCCAACTCGATTAGGATGCCGTGTCGACCCGCATCACCTGACATTAGAGCTTTGCGCCAACGCATTGAGAAAACTTGACGCGAAAGCGCCGCTATTGGCTGAACGTCTTCGGGAAGCATGGATAGCGCTGATACCCGACAACTCAAAAACTAACGGCGAGAAGCTGTTGTTGATTGACGCATTAGAGCGCTCAAAACACTTCAGTATTGAGGGTGAGCAATCCATGGCCTTTCTGGCCGATGCGGAAATGGGCGTGCCCGTCACATCAGCCAATCATTAATTTCTTTAATTTAATTAATTTCGTTAAAGAGGAATGATTTATGGCACGCCATCCGGAAGTGAGCGAACAGCAAATCATCGATGCCGGCTTAGCACTGGAGAAGCGAGGGAAGCGCCCGAATGCGGGCGCCATTCGTGTTCAGCTAGGTGACAGAGGCGGTCTTGCCCGCATCAAGTCTATTTGGGAAAACTACCAGAGCAATCGTGACGAGCCGCTTTATCAAGTAACCCGCAGTGACTTGTCGTTTGATGTCCTACCGACCGCATATGCAGACGAAGCGGAGTTGCTGATTGAGAAGGTATCGCAGGCGATGAAACATATGGCGATTGCTGCCTATGGCGATGCGCAGAGTCTTTTTGAGAGACGCCTTAAAAGTATCGAGGCGAATCACGCCGCAGCAATTAGCGACTACGAGGAAAGTGAGCAGTCTGCCGTCGAGTGCGTTGAGAAACTTGAGGATGAGCTCGACGAAATACAAACCGAGCGGGATAAGCTCGCTGAGCAAAACGCGCAGCTGCTGATTGAAAACGCAGAGCTTCGCGGCAAGCTCGATGCGTCCAAAGCTTAGCGCTTACTGCCAGTTTAAAGAGAGGTATATATGACGATTAAATTTGTGAGTTTCATTGGCTTAGCGCCGGATGAATTACTGGAGGCGGCTGAAGCGGAAATTCAGAGCCAGCTTAATGAAACTGACGGTGAGCTTGTCTTATACCGTCAACCAACATTCAGGGGCTACAACTTACTGAAACCCTCGGCGGAAGTGCAGGGACTTCTGCAATACTTCGCGTCCGTAGGGTGCATATGCTCTGAGTACCGGCTAGCGTACTCACTGTTTCCTGAAAATATGGATGAATGGCCCCTAAAGTCGGAGGATTTGGCCTTCTATTATGCCCTCAGCGCGGCCGAAGGGCGCCTTAACCTGGAGCATGACGAGCGGGTATGTGACTCATTGAAAGCATTCGAATTCAGCTCTGAGTTCCCGCGATATCGCTACATGGTAAACGACTTTATCCATAAATATGCGAGAGCCCGACAGATCTCATCCGATATTATCTGGCACTTTAATTACCTGTCAGAGCATGATGAAAAAGACCAACCATTTTCGCAGGACATGACGTTAGATAGTTGATCGGACATTAATGAAATCTGCTTGGGAAACGGGCTAGCAATGTGGTAGCCCTTTTTCTATTGCCGATAACCGAATGGGTGCATGTTGTTCCAGGCTTAGAAGGACTATACTTATTCGAAGCCTCAAAAACGCGCTGTTTGGAGTGACCTTTGTACCCAAAACCGGAAATACTCATCAAGAGACACATCAAAGTCATATTTATTACTGCCTTCTTACTGTTTGTTTTGAACAAACTTTATTTAAGAAATGAGGTACTAAACTCAGATTCCGAATTGCTCTTAAGAATTATAGTGCTGTCGTTGCCAAACGCAGTGGAAGCAATAATGGGAATGTTTATTGTGGTCGGGCTGTTGCTGATCGCCAGAGGATATTTCGATAGCACATTTAAATTCTTAAGCGACACAGTTGTATATATGCTCGGGCTTTTTATTACTGCAATTTATGTGTTTTCACAAGAAATCAACTTACATAGTATTGGAGGGAACAATACGTTTGATCCGTTCGATCTGATTGCGTCGGCAGTGGGCTTATTTATTTCCTTGGGAGTAATCCTCGTGTTTGGATTTAAGGAAAACTAGCGTCTTTTGTCTTGGTGAATGGCACGTTGAGATTAGCCAAGTTTGAGACAACGGTTAATCTACATGCCAGTGGAGAGCGTTATTTATAGCTCAAACGGTTAACGTGAGGAGATTTCTATGGCTGTGGCAGAGGTTATTTATTTTGACGTGAACGAGACATTGTTGGACATGTCGCCAGTAAAATCCACCATCGCGGAAGCGCTTGGTGGCAATGACTCATTGGTACCACTATGGTTCTCCACTTTATTGCATCACTCTCTGGTAGATTGCGCAACGGGTCAGTTCCACCCATTCAGTGATATCGCCGGTGCTGCGCTTGTTATGGTCGCGCGAAATAATGGCTACGATATTGCGCTAGAAGATGCGAAAGAGAGCATCTCGAACGCAATGATGTCAGCGCCTGCTCATGCTGATGTAAAGCCTGCGCTTGAACGCTTAAGAGGTTCTAAACATCGATTAGTCGCCTTATCTAATTCGTCAATAAATGGGCTGGAAAAACAGCTCAGCCATGCGGGTGTTATCGATTGTTTTGACAGAGTGATGAGCGTCGAGAGTATAAGAACTTACAAGCCATACCCGGCGGTATATCACTGGGCACTGCGAGAAATGGGAATTACTGCGCGACAGGGCTTGATGGTAGCGGCTCACGGCTGGGATATTAGTGGTGCAAAGGCCGTTGGAATGCAAACGGCCTTTATAAAAAGAGCGAGCAAGAGCACCTATCCACTGGGATTAGCTGAAGACTTTGTGGAGGACAGTTTAACGACACTTGTTGAGAAGTTAACAAGCTAATCTAGCGCAACAGG
This sequence comes from Idiomarina sp. T82-3, assembly GCF_001577655.1. Lineage (NCBI taxonomy): Bacteria > Pseudomonadati > Pseudomonadota > Gammaproteobacteria > Alteromonadales > Idiomarinaceae > Idiomarina > Idiomarina sp. T82-3. The sequence continues at coordinate 6,066 of NZ_LSBQ01000023.1, forward strand.
ACGGTTGACTTAAGTCTTTGCTGAAAGTATGAAGTATGCGCGCAGACGTGGCAGCGTTTGGTTAGACAGGATAAAAGCAAAAAGCATTATCGGATTATTTTGATATGTCGCAAGTGAAAGGCCCGAGGTGTGTGCCCATTGTCGCAGTCGACCATGACCGCAATGCCGTCAATCTTGTCGACGTCAATTCCATGATAACGCTTAAAGTCGGCTTCAATGTAGCGGTGAATGGTTTGCCATTGTTGTACAGGGGCATCCCGGTCGGCCACAGACAACATGATGGCTTGATCGGAGAAAGGGTTCTCCCATGACGATCCCATAGGCTCCTTACTGCTCCAGACATAATTGATGGCACGGGTTGCTAGATTTAAAAAGCCTCGTTTCACAACAACATAGATTCTGGCGTTAAAGTCATCGCCGCTTTTCGATCGTTCATCTTGATTATTGGTCGCAGGCTCTGGTAAGCGCCAAGTCCATTCAAGAGTCGTCTCCTTGGAAATAGATATTTCTTGCTCATGTAATAATGCGGATGCATTGCCCGATTTACATGATGCCTCCAAATACGGAGTACCTCTCGGCGTTTTCTTATACCGATAATCTGAGTCTCCTGAGAAGGAGCGACTGTGCCAGTTGACAATCTCGCTAGGTAAAAAGGTCTGTGCACTCGCTGCTACCGGAAAGTAAAATATTGCGAGAGCACAGACAATGGGACGAATTGACATCTTTATTTGTTCTCAAGGCTGTTTAAAGACCAATCGTAGTCCAAATAACGAATTGAAAAATTGCCTTTTAGGGTTTCACTCTCCGTCTGGTTATCGGCGAGTGCCTTGCTGTAGCGGCGCAGATAACTTTTCAGGTTATTGAAGTCTTCACCGTACCAATCGAATATCTTTGATAAATAGACCCCGCTGGTATCGATTCCATTCTTATCGTTATCGCTGAGAAAGATATTCATTTGTCCTTCAAGTTGAGCGTCTAATTCCGCTGCAATATAAGCTTCGCTTTGTAGTTTAGGGCAGCTCATCGCGGCGCAGACTAATGCCGCATGAATACGCGGCTCATTAAAATCAACACGGATTTTATCGTGCTCCAGCCAGTCGAGGCTTCGTTTCTCTCCAAGTAATTTGAAGAATGACTTTTCCCAGGGCGATGAAAATAAGCCGCCAAGGTCTCTAATTGACTCGGCATCACCGCTTTCAAACTTATCGATATGGTCAATAATTAGTTTGAGAGTGAAGGCGTTATAAGCATTGATTAAGAATGCCAGTTGCTCAGACTCGCTCCATTGCTTGTAATCTGCAGATGATATTTCAGAAAGTTGTGTCAGATAGTTGTTTAGGGACTTGGGGTTACCAGCAAGCTTTCGGTAATTAACAACCGACTTCATGCCTTCGTCGTAGACAATAACAAAGCGCTGGAGAACGTCACTATATGCGCTGTGGCTGTGATCGAAGCCTTGTCCAGTAGACGCCGAAGTGAATAAGATAAGTAATATAAGCCAGTATTTCATGATAACCCCCAACGAGTTAGGATGCCGAGAGCTTGGTGTCGTGTTCGCGCAACATAAACAAGGCGACACACGCAGCGAGCATCGGCCATGCGGCGAAAAATAGTAAATTATTAAACGCGTCGATGTACTGCGGGAAAGAGGACAACGTCGATACGCCATGCATCACCATAATGATGCCGTAAGTGACGGTTTTCCAGAAGCCAGCGAGAAACGCAAGACAGAGTAAAATTTGTAAAACACCGAGTATTGTTGTGATCGTGCCAGAGAGTCCCGAGATACCATAAAAGCCCTCGAAAACCGCGGCCGTGTGACCAGGGTTTAAAAGCTTATCAAGTGCCCAGACGAACATGACAATAAAAATCCCGAGCCTAAGCAGAAGCAGTGCCCAAGGTAGTTTCTGATCAAGGTTATTTGACATTATCTTCTCCATAATTTGGATGAAAAGCGACCTACAGAGCGTTTTAGTAGGCCGCCTAAGTTAGCGTTAAATAAATTTTTGAAACGGCTCGTCGACAGGTGTCCCGGTAATGGCATTCGTGTAGTTGCTCATTGTTTTTTGCGCAATCCCGAGAACGACTTCCAGCGCTTGACGATTGCTAAAGCCTGCATCAAAAAATGCATTTAAATCTGATTCGGAAGCTTGTCCGCGTTTGTTTAGCATCGTTAACGTGAATTCACGAAGCGCCTGGAGTTTGCTATCATCAAGCGACTTGTCCGCACGGATATTTTCCGTAATGGCGTCATCCGCCCCCATTTGCTTGGCAATCGCCGTGTGAGCGGGGACACAATAGTGGCAGTCGTGGTAGACGTTTATCGTTTGCCAAACGACAGTCAGTTCATTCTTGTCGAAGCTACTGTTAACGAATAGCTCATGAATATCTTGATAAGCCTTCAACAAACCGGGCGCTTCTGCCATTACCGCATGTAAGTTCGGGATCATGCCGAAAGACTTTTCCGACCCCTCTAGTAAAGGTTTGCTATCCTCGGGGGCGGAGGCTTTATCGTGTAGTTTAAAGTCTGTCATCGTACTTCTCCTTTTTGTGTAAAAACTTAAGATTGAGTCAAAGGCACAACTGTTTGCGCAATAAATCGCTGAATGAGTGCTGAATCTTCTCTCGGTTGATTACTCACAGCATCGACGTAGTGTCCTGTTGGTTGCGCTGACCAGCCGTCATCTGATTTAACCAGTTGCATTTGCGCATTACATAAAGGGCAAGCAATAAGATCGCTTTCGTTCGCATCGCTTGGTTGTGTGACAACGGGGCCACAACTGGGGCACTCGTGTAGCGGAATCCCGTCAGCACTATGCATTATAATGAGGTCTAACAAACCCTCGTTCTCAAGTTGCAACATGACATCCACCCAGTGGCTGTCAAATTGTCGGCCGCTATTTTCCCTGAGTATGTCTAATGCTTTTTCCTTTGGTATTGGTGAGCGATACGGGCGCGCGCTCGTCATCGCATCGAAAGCATCGGCAACACCAATAATTGCAGCCTCTACGGGTATGTCAGCTTTAGTGAGACCAAAAGGGTAACCCTGACCGTCGGGTCTTTCGTGATGTAGCTCAACCGATTTAATGACTAAATCTGACAGGGGGTGAGCAGCTAACAAGCGAGCTCCATTGGACGGATGTGTTTTAATGATAGAGAACTCGTCATCGGTGAGGCTGTCAGGCTTTCTCAAGATCTGGTCTTCAATAGAGACCTTCCCGATATCATGCAAAAAACCACCAAGACCCACGCGTGCAACATCAATATCAGAAAAGCCTTGATGCTTGGCCATTAACTTAGCGTATTGTGACACGCGCCATAAGTGACCTCCGGTGTAGGGATCCTTCGCTTCAACAAACCACGCCATGACCGCAAGGCTGGTCAGTAACTCGATTTGAGCTTCACGAGAGAGCTTCGATGATGTTGTATCGCCAGAAAGTAATGATGTAATCCGCTTAAACATAACGCTCGCCTCCAGTTGTGTTGAAATCATCATAGAAGCAAAGGTGTTGTGCAGGAAAGTGTGTGTGTAGCGGTAAGGCGTTTTGGTTGTATGTTCCGGTGTTTTGTATAGGACGCTGAGCAAACGAAGCGTCTAGGCTAGTAAATGCAACAACAACCAATGGAGTGTTTATTATGAAAAAAACAAATGTACAAACCGCTTTAATGAGCGGCATTGCCATGGCTTCACTGGCTAGTGGGGCGGCTGTGGCTGCCGGAAACTCACAATTAAGCCTGCAAAACGGAGCGCCTCAAGAAGTACAGAGCAAGTTTAACCAATGGATGAGTGGTGAACAAGTCGATGGGCGTATGGAGCGATGCTATGGCATTGCATTGGCTGGGGAAAATGACTGCAGAGCTGGTGCAGGAACTAGTTGCGAAGGTACTTCAACAGTAGACTTTCAAGGTAATGCCTGGACGTTTACGCCAAAGGGCACATGCAGCTATATAATGACTCCAGAGGGTGAGGCGTCTTTACAGCCATTAGATAGAAACACGGCTTGAGACATGCCTTCCTCGCGTTCTAACTCAGTCCCTCCTCGCGTCGACGGGGTTGGGCTGAGTTTCAAGCCAAGCTTTTATCAAGCAGTGAGCAAGCTCAACGAGCCGAACCTTTGGTTTGAAGTGCACACTGAAAATTACTGTGCAGTGGGCGGGCCGCGTCGGCACATGTTGTCTCAGTTGGCTGAGCGCTTTCCAATTAGCCTCCATGGCGTCGGAGGCTCTCTAGGCAACAAGTCACATGATCTCGGTTACCACTTAAAGCTGGTGAAAGCGCTCGTCCAAGAAATTAATCCAGTATTGATATCGGAGCATGTCGCGTGGTCAGTAAGAAACCACGAATATTTTGCTGATCTACTGCCGGTTCGGCGCACGCATGAGGCGATGAATATACTGATTGATTGATAATATTGACTGTTACCAAAACGCGGTTGGCAGACCCATTCTCGTTGAAAACCCTACGCATTACGTTGAGTTGTCGCATGACGTTGCAGAGCCAGAGTTTTTGCTGGAAGTCGCAAAACGCAGTGGTTGTGGGCTTTTAATTGATATAACCAACCTTCACTTGAGTGATGTCAACTGTGGTATCAGTGCGACAGATTTTATTGAACAAATTCCGGCTCACGTCGTCGGTGAAATCCATGTTGCAGGCTTTGATGAAGACCCATCCCTTCATGGCAGATTAATTGATAGTCATAGCCAACCGATACCGGATAGTGTCACAAACTTGCTTAGGAACGCCTATGAAGCCTGGGGGGCGAAACCGACCTTAATAGAAAGAGACGCTAATCTGCCTGTATTCTCTGAGTTGCTGCTTGAGTATAAGAAGTTACGAGCAATAAGAGAGGAATATACTCATGACATCGCTTGAGCGCCAAATCGTTGATAATTGTCGTCGCGGGCATATCGGTAGTCGATTTGCGATCTATGCCAATAACCGCATGGTGGCGTTGCGAGGAGCGCTTGAGCAAAACTTTCCAACATTGGTCAATTACAGTGGGTACGATGCAATTCGTCCGTTATTGAGGGAATACTGCCAACGCCATCCACCGGATTCACCTTATCTCGTGTTTTATGGTGAGGGCTTGTCTCGATTTTTACGGACATTCGGCTTGCCGATAGAGGCCGATATTGCAGCCCTAGATAGAGGGTGGCTATCAGCGCTTATGGCACCTGATGCGAAAATTGTGACTCCAGAAGCAATCAGTGATGTCAGTCAGGTGTCTGTGCTGCGCTTAAATCCATCGTTTCATGTTAGCAGTGTTAGTAGAGACAATCTCGCGCTCTGGCATTCGTTAAATAGCCGATCTATTGAGATCCGCGATGCAGATATTTCACGACGCACTGACATTCTTTTTTATCGAGATGATGTAATGCGCGTTCATATTGCTTTGTTATCCGATCCTCAATCACTTTTCTTAGAATGCCTTTTTCAAGGAATGACAATAGAGCAAGCTGCTGAACGTATTGTGACGGATTATCCTGAGTTTTCTATAAGCGAATGGTTTGCAAGCTTATTGGTAATGGGAGCATTTTGTCATGGATTCACTTAGGCACATACCGAGCTTACTGCAAGACTTATTGTTGCTTGTCCACCGCCTTTTATTGAGTCATGTGTTTTTAAACTCGGGGTTATCTAAGTGGGACGGCTGGCTCGATTTTGATGAGTCTAAATTAACACTATTCAAATACGAGTTCTTTTGTCCAGACCCTCCCCGTCAGGGCGCGCTACAGTTATGTGAGCCCGAAACTCTGACTTATGTCCAAGATAGCTTTGGTCTTCGCATCGCCGAAACAATGGCCTACTTAGCGGGTGTTGTCGAAGTTACATTGCCACTTTTACTTATTATAGGCTTGTTGAGTCGTTCAGCTGCGGCTGGATTGTTGGGTATGACAGTGTTTATTCAAGTTGCTGTTTACCCGAGTTGGGACCACTTTATAAACCCAGCGGCTTGGTGGATGGTGGTAGCGGCAACGCTACTGTTGTTTGGCCCAGGTCGGTTAAGCGGGGATTATATGTTGAGTAGACTATTTAAAAAGCAAGGTCAGCTATGAAATTAGTGCATAAAATTATATTTGCTTTTGCTGTCGTTGGGCTGGTGTTCGTTGCCTTTATCGGTTTGATGACTTTCACTCTCAATGTAAACCAAGAAAGCATCGAGACGATTGAATCTTACAATGAGCAGTTAGAGCAGCTTAGTTCTGCACAGCGATCTTTACTGGCTATGGAGAACGGACAACGCGGCTTTGTTATTACCGGCTATGAGGATTTTATGGCTCCTTATGAGCAATCGCTCGCTCGATTTAATGAAAACCTCAGTAAATTACGCGGCTCAGAGAACACTCAAGCTGGGCAGTCCGCACTGCAAGACATCCGCGATATATTTGACGGCTGGCATGAAATTGCCTTGCTGCCTACCATTGATATGGCGAAAAAGGGAGAGTTAGATAAAGCTCGTCGCTATATAGGGCAAGCGCGAGGGGAAATGCTACTTCAGGATCTACGAGCGCTATTTTCAGATTACCGAAAACTAAAAAAGCAGGCGATTACGGCTCAGCAAAAGAAGGCGGCTTTTTATGATTCCCTTAGCGTGTGGGTAATGTTCGGGGGAGCTGGACTGCTAATCATCGTAATTGTTGGAGCAGCACTCTCCGTGCGACAGCAGTTAAACGGGAGACTGAAGCAGGTAACTGATGTTGCTGACGCGATTGGTCAGGGGGATTTATCGGTAAACGTTGAAACTGACCAACAGGACGAGGTAAATGCGGTCATGCTTGCTCTGGATAGTATGCGGGGACAGTTAAGAATACTATTGAGCGAGGTAAGAAGAGCAAGCAATGAGATTCACCAAGTAGGTACCGACTTAATTTCCACCTCTGGTGATTTGAGCCATACGGTCGAACTCGAGAGCAAAGCCAGCGATAATGTTTTACAAGCGATACAAGCGTTGAATGAGCACATCGATAATGTTGTCGCGCAGTCTTCACAAGCTGGAGACGTTGCATCAAATGCAGGAAGGCGAGTTCATGAAAGTGCTACAACAGTAGAAAATGCTGTGAATACAATGCAGTCAGTTGCGAATACAGTTAACGAGGCATCGTCCGATGTACACAGCCTAGGTGAGCAGTCTGAACAAATTACCGAAATCGTTGACACGATTAAAGTTATAGCAGATCAGACGAACCTTCTTGCGCTGAATGCAGCGATCGAAGCGGCCAGAGCCGGTGAGCATGGCAGAGGCTTTGCGGTTGTCGCTGATGAAGTTAGGGCGTTAGCAACGCGCACCAGCACGTCGACAGGAGAAATCGAAACAATGATTGAGCGCATTCAACAAGTAGCCGAGCGCTCAGTACAGCAAATGAATGCGGGGGTCGAGCGTGTCAACCATGGTGTTGAAGAAGGTCAGGCCGCAAAGCTTGCTATGCAAACTATTCAGAGTAATTTTGACGATGTTGTTTCGTTAGTTCAAGATATCTCGGTAGCGCTTGATGAGCAGAAGCAAACGAGCGAGCAGCTCGCTGATAGTAGTGAGCAATTTCAGCATAGTGTGGACGAGACCGCGACTGCGAGCCAAACGACCAGCTCAGCGGCTGAACAACTTGAGCACCTATCTGCTGAGCTTCAGGAGTCATTATCAAAATTTCGGATTTAGGCGAGCGATATAACAGTCAGTGAGTATGTCGATACTCACTCGCTGATGTTCCCTCGTAGCGCTTGAAGAAACGATTGAATGCTGTGGCTGATTGGTAACCGAGTTGCTCGGCAACTAACTCTAGTGGGAGTTGAGTTTTGCTCAGCAGCATTCGGGCACGTTGAAGACGAAGTTGATCAACAAGCTTTTTAGGAGCCATTCCGGTTTGCTTATGGCAACGCTCAGCAAATGCACTGGTCGAGAGATAAGCCTTCTTTGCCATTGTCTCTACTGACCAGTCACCCGCGGGCTCATCAATAATTGCGAGAACGAGGCCTCTTAAATACCTGTCTTGTAATGCCGCTAGCGGCCCCGTAAGTTCCTGTTGCCCATTAATGACAGCTCTTAACAAGTGAATGGCTAAAACATCACTGAGACGTTGTACGATAGCCTGACTTCCCGGTTCGCTATGCTTGGTTTCCGCTCGGATCATACTGATGAGTGCCTGCATCTCGCTCGCCTGGCAGTTGTGATTCAGCACGATCCATGGAGGCAACAATCGAAAAACAGTATCGGTGATTTGTGACGGACTATTTATGTCGTAACAGACGATCCCGTTCTGTTGATGCTCGGGTTGGCAAAAACTGGGTATTTCATCTTCCTTAATATTATTCGGAATCTGATTGTAGCTCAGAAAATGCGATATCCCTTGATTTACAAAAATCACATCCCCCGCATGAAGGCGAATGACATCGGTATTCTTAAATGGGAAGCCGAACCAACAATCCCCTTCAGTTACAAGATGCAGGGCGGCTTTCTGTGGTTCGTTAGCCATTAATGTCCAGTCACCGCAAAGCCCCGATTGAAAATGAAACTCCGTACCCTGCGCAACTTGATTGAGAAGTGCTTCGACAGTGTCGCTCGTTTTGGTCGGTTGTTCCGGTGTTTCAGTCATGTTGATTTATTCGGGATAGTGACAGCATATGACTAGTAAATCACTACCGTGACTTAAGGTAAAGAGGTACGACCCGTTGACGATAAAATCAGTAACACTGGCACGCCCCCATCCCGCTATTGTAGGAGACATGGTTCCCTTTTTGGAGGAGCTCGGCATCAGGGTAGTTCAAGCAACAAAGGTGAGTGAGCTACGACATCAGATAACGGTCGCTACGGATGCGGTTGTGATCTCACTGGCGGTGACATCCACCATACGGGCTTCAGTTGAGAACGTGTTAGCTGAGGTAATGCGCCTGAACCCAAATGCTCTATTAATATTTTCAAGTGAGTTACCTCTCACCAAGAAAAAAAAGAATTTGATTTATCTACTATCCAAATACTTTTCGAACCCGTGTATTGCAAGCTCAGACAACGCTTGCAAAGGTCAAGAACGGTGTTTGTATATCTGCGGAAACGATCTCACTGATGAGTCACGTCGAAACCAACTTGCGAAGTTAATTACGCAGGGATGAAGGGATAGGTGCTAATGATGAACAAAAGGAGCTTTAAATTGAGATCGCTAAGTGTGTTAACGCTTGTACCAGTATTGGCCATAGCTCAAGAACCTATGGAAGTGATCGAGGTGATGGGGCGTGAAGCAGATCAAGTAATGCTGCCGTCAGACGACAATACCGAAGGACTATTTGGTTTAGCTGCGAACCTGAAAGACATACCTCGAGCGGCGACGGTGATTAATCAGTCACTGATGGAGTCAGCCGCTATCGATGATTTACACGACATCGCCCGACTTGCGCCCAATAGTTACGCAGCAGCCGGCTTCGGCAATCCGTCGTTACCGACTATTCGCGGTCAACTTGGTGAGCTTTTCGAGGCGGGAATGCGGCGTCAAGCGGGGAATAATGGCTTAGGTATTCCAATGTCCTTTAACGCAATCGAGAGTATCGCTGTCGTTAAAGGCGCACCACCCGTTATGCTTGGCACAACGCAGCGAGTCGGTGGTTTTGTGAACTTACAGCCGAAGACAGCTAACGTTAATAGCGCTCGAACTAAGCTAGTCGGTGAATGGGGCAAATGGAGTCAATACCGATTCCAAATCGACCATAATGCTGTGTTGACAGAGGGGAAACATGCGGTTCGGGTAAGCGCTGAATACATAGACGAAGACAGTTTTTACAATTATCACCAGCACCAAAGCGATGACCTTTTGATCGCTTATCGCTGGCAGGCGAGTAAAAATACTGATTTAAATGTCGCGATAGAGTATTACGATGTTGACTGGACAGATAACGCCGGCATTAACCGCCCGACTCAGAACTTGATTGACCATAACCTGTATATAACCGGTCAAGGCGTTCAGCCTAACGGCTCAACTACTCCGGGAGCTGGCGCCGTTATCAGCCCAACCAGCGAAGTGCGTATTGACCGAGCGAACACATTAACCGATCCGCTTGATACAAACAGCGCGGAAACCACGCTTTTACACGCAAAGTTACAACACTATTTTAATGATGATCTCGTATTGGTGAATCGTACCTATTACCAATACTTGACCCGCGAGGGTATCAATCAGAATAGTTTTGTCGAAATCATTGATGATGCGCACACGTTTGAGAATAGAACTGAGCTGCATATCGATAAAATGACAGTAGTAGGCGTTAACTTTAGGGTCAATGACGTTTTAGGCTATAGCCAGTTTACAACTGAGGCTGACAACCCAATTGATTTGACGGGGCCCTTGAGTAATCGTCGCATACGGCTGACCGATTCACAAAGAGCGAGATTGATAGAGCTAAGGAAGGGGCTTTTTGTTTCACCAGGTGCGCAATATGATTTGGATAATGATGGTGTCGGCGATTTTAATTTGTCTGATACGACCAACTCAACCAGTTATCAATCGGGATTCTTCTTACAACACGAGCAAGCTCTTACAGATTCTTGGAGCATCACCGGTGGTGTGCGAGCTGATTACTATGATGTTGAAGCTGAAGACCCATTGGCTCCGCAAGGTGTTGCAGCAAAACGTGATAGTTATAACGACTTGTTATCAGCAGTAAGCGTTTCGACTCAGTACGCATGGACACCTGATTTAACACTCTATGGGACTGCTTACAAAAGTGACTCGACGTCTAATTCAATGGCTGGAGGCACTGTGCTTAATACAGCCGGTGTCATTGATGAGCAGAATTTTGCGACTGAAAACGAGCTATACGAAGTCGGTATTAAGTACTCCCCTTCAGATGAGCGGTGGTACGCTGACGCTACATTATTTGATCAAACTCGTAGTTTGCGTAATCGAGATGGCTCGAATAGCGGGATCCGCACAGAAGGGATAGAGGGGCAGTGGCACTTTGCCGCTGATAACTATTGGGTGACATTGGCGGCAAGTTATATCGATGCCTATTGGGATAACTCTGCGTCGTCCCAAGGGACTCGGCAAGTGATAGACGCATTTGATAACTCTCGGCCCGATATTATAAATGGAACTGGACTAGGCTCACCGAATTACACTCTATTTGCAGCGTCTAATCAGCAACTACAAGGTATACCAGAGGTACAGGCATCTTTGGTAGCGGGGTGGAAAGTCAGCCAGGAATGGTCAATCGGTGGTGACTTGAGCTACACAAAACACTTTCCTTTGGACTTTTTGCAGACCGTATTCATCCGTGATCAACACACGTTAAATCTTCACGCAGAATATCGCTTTACACGAGAATTTCAGGCGAGACTCGATGTATTTAATGTTACAGACCAAGATAATTGGTCGCCTGTCTTTGAAGGCGGCTATTTTGGCGCCACTTTGGCATTTCCATCTCAACCGCGCCATATGCAGCTAAGTCTGCGATATACCTTTTAACAAGACGGACGGTAACAAGGAAACCATATGTCATTTAAAAAAGTTTTGCTATTGGCGGCTATTGCTGCGCTCTTTGTAGCTACCTTCGCCTTTGATTTAACCAGCTATCTCTCATTGGATTTTCTGAAGGAACAGCAACAACGACTGAATGAGCTGTTTACCAATGATCCTATTGCCGTTTTTGTGATCTATTTCACCATTTATGTCGTGTCAACTGCGCTTTCATTACCGGGAGCTACCGTCTTAACCCTCGGCGCAGGGGCAATATTTGGACTCGGCTGGGGTCTCTTGTTAGCTAGCTTTGCTGCCTCGCTTGGTGCAACATTGGCCTTCTTAAGTTCGCGATTTATTTTACGTGACTGGGTGCACAGTAAAGTTGGTGATCGGTTAGACTCGATCAATCGCGGTGTCGAGCGCGATGGCGCTTTTTATTTATTTGGTTTACGCCTTGTGCCCGTATTCCCATTTTTTGTTATCAATCTGGCAATGGGTCTCGTTTCTATAAAAACGTGGACGTTTTATTGGGTAAGTCAGGTTGGGATGCTCCTTGGAACTGCAGTTTACGTTAATGCGGGTACTCAGATCGCACAGATTAATAGTGTCGGTGACATTATTTCTGCTGACCTTATCGGCGCTTTTGCCCTACTCGGACTAACCCCCTTAATCGCGAAGTTTATATTGAACGTCGTTAAGCGTCGCAAGGCATTCAATGGATATAAAAAACCGGCATCGTTTGATAACAACTTGGTGGTTATTGGCGCCGGGTCGGCTGGTCTGGTGAGCGCCTACATCGCTTCCGCAGTAAAGGCTAAAGTCACACTGATTGAGCGAGATAAAATGGGCGGGGACTGTTTAAATACTGGCTGTGTGCCGTCGAAAGCACTTCTGCATGTAGCCAATGTCGCGCACCAAACACGTCAGAGCGAACACCTGGGCATTAAGGCGGAGAAAGTGAGTGTCGACTTCAAACGTGTGATGCAACAAGTTAGCAAAGTTATAGGAGAAATTGAGCCGCACGATTCGGTTGAGCGTTACGAAAAGCTTGGAGTTAACTGTGAAATTGGCGAGGCTAAGATAGTGTCGCCATGGGAAGTCGAAATATCCCAAAATGGCCAAACAAAGAGGATTACGACTCGTGCGATAATTGTCGCCACTGGCGCAAGACCGCTGGTTCCGTCATTCGATGGCTTGGAGAAGATTGACTATCTAACGTCGGATAACTTATGGCAGCTAGATAAACTCCCCGGTCGCTTATTGGTGTTAGGGGGAGGACCGATTGGCTGTGAGTTATCCCAAGCGTTTCAGCGCCTTGGTGCTCAAGTGACGATAGTAGAAAAGGGACCGAGAATATTGGGCCCCGAGGACGAAGACTCAGCGAAATTATTAGCTGAACGCCTTCAAGAAGACGGTATTGAAATTAAAACCGATCATGAAGCGTTACGCTTTGAACAGCGTAACGGAAAGGACGTGTTAATTGCAGGACATAGTGGTGAAGAAGTTGGCTTGTCGTTTGACCGAGTTCTAATCGCTCTTGGTCGGCAAGCAAATGTTAAAGGATTTGGGTTAGAAGAGATTGGGGTTGAAGTTGATAGAACCATAAATGCCAATGAACTGCTGCAAACAAACTACCCGAATATTTATGCCTGTGGTGACGTCGTTGGCCCTTATCAATTCACACATGTTGCATCTCACCAAGCGTGGTACGCAGCGGTTAATGCGCTATTTGATCCGTTTAAGACATTTCGCGTCGATTACTCAGTCATTCCGTGGGTTACTTATACGACACCCCAAGTCGCTAATGTGGGTCTGACAGAGCAAGAAGCTGAACAGCAGCAAAAGGCATACGAAATAACCACATATGATATCGGCGAGCTCGATCGAGCAATTGCGGATGATAGTGCCTATGGCCGCGTTAAGGTATTGACTGAACCGGGTAAGGATAAAATTCTGGGCGTTAATATTGTTGGACCTCAAGCGGGGGAATTACTTGCTGAATATGTACTGGCTATGAAGCACGGCATTGGGCTTAATAAGGTGTTGGGAACAATCCACAGCTACCCGACGTTATCAGAGGCCAATAAGTACGTTGCGGGTGAATGGAAAAGAGCTAATGCGCCTGAGGGGCTGCTAAAATGGGTGGAAAAATTTCACCGTTGGCGACGAATATGATTCAGTTATTCAATACTGATTTTGAACTCCAATACATAGTCGTTTAGGAGCGCCAAAATGTTTGATCCTTTTTTGACTCCATACACAAAACAGATATTGAATGAGCCGGCGCGTTGGCTAGTCAAACAGAATATTAAAGCAGACCATGTCACAGTTGGAGGTTTCTTTGTAGGCATGCTAGCAGTACCTGCGTTAGCTCTCGAATATTATTTGCTGGCGCTTGCGTTTATTCTGCTAAACCGGCTGGCTGATGGCTTGGACGGGGCGGTTGCCCGTTTGACCAAGACAACAGACGCTGGCGGATATCTCGATATTGTTCTGGATTTTGTTTTTTACAGCGCAGTTGTATTTGGCTTTTTACTTGCAAACCCCGAAAATAACGCTGTGGCGGCCGGTGTATTGATGGTGACGTTTATGGGGACGGGGACCACTTTTCTAGCATTTGCAAGCCTTGCTGCCAAACGAGGAATAGAAAACTTAAGCTATCCTAACAAGTCGTTGCATTACATGGGGGGACTGACTGAAGGGTTTGAGACAATTATTGCTTTTATCCTATTTTGTCTACTCCCCAACCAATTTGTATGGCTTGCCTCTTTGTTTGCCGCTATGTGCTGGGTGACGGCGTTAACCCGACTTTATAGCGGTTATCTTGAGCTGGCCCACCCTCAGGAATAGTTCGCCGATGGCTTTTAGATAACCTTCACAAGACGACTAAAGTTTTACTTTTGAACAGTATAATTGTATTATTCTGCAAACTCTAGTTTTCCAACCTTTTCGAGACTAAATGAATAGCAACTTTGTGCATAACAATTTGCTTACGCCACCCTAGGTAACCGCTCTCGCGGTGCTTCGGCACACCTGTGTCAAATTTAAGAACACTTCTTCTGGATAATAGAACCTCCAGACTCAAACTGAATTATTATTAAATCTAAAATTCGTTTTAGCGCTTTATCGGCGTAGTATTATTTTTGTTTTGCTGATGTTTAATTATCACCTTAAATTCTGAAAAAATACTTCAAGACGAACTTTTGTGTAGGACTACTTAAACTCATGTTGAATTATTTAAAGGAACACTGGTTCTTTAATGTAAAAGGCGATTTACTCGCCGGTATTGTTGTCGCGTTAGCGCTTATTCCCGAAGCAATTGCGTTTTCAATTATCGCCGGCGTTGACCCGAAGGTTGGCTTGTATGCTTCGTTTTGTATAGCAGTTATTATCTCTTTCGTAGGCGGACGACCGGGAATGATAAGTGCAGCAACAGGCGCTATGGCGCTGTTAATGGTGACATTAGTTAAAGAGCATGGGCTTGAGTATTTATTGGCTGCTACGTTGCTGACGGGGTTACTACAAATCATTGCAGGCTACCTAAAGCTAGGTGAACTTATGCGGTTTGTCTCCCGATCTGTAGTGACGGGCTTCGTTAATGCGCTAGGTATTCTGATTTTTATGGCTCAGTTACCCGAACTTACCAATGTAACCTGGCACGTATATGCAATGACTGCCGCTGGCTTGGCGATTATTTACGGTTTCCCGTATATACCGGCAATAGGAAAAATGCTGCCCTCTCCCTTGATTTGCATTATCACGCTTACCATCGTTGCGATTGCGCTTAATCTGGATATCCGTACCGTAGGTGATATGGGTCAACTCCCTGATACATTGCCGGTATTTCTATGGCCAGATGTACCGCTAAACCTAGACACACTCTGGATTATATTACCATACTCGGTGGGTCTCACGGTTGTTGGCTTACTAGAGTCAATGATGACAGCGACTATCGTCGATGATTTGACTGACACAACCAGTGACCGTAATAAAGAATGTAAAGGTCAAGGTATAGCAAATATTGGCGCAGGCTTATTTGGTGGAATGGCAGGTTGTGCCATGATTGGCCAGTCGATAATTAACGTAAAGTCGGGTGGTCGTAGTCGACTTTCCTCGCTCGCGGCGGGCGTGTTTTTGTTGATTATGATTTTGGTATTGGACGAGTGGTTAAAAATCATCCCAATGGCAGCATTAGTCGCTGTGATGATTATGGTTGCCATTGGTACCTTTAGTTGGGGCTCAATTCGCGATCTTAAAAAGCATCCTTTATCGACTAATATTGTGATGGTCACGACGGTTGTGGTTGTCGTGGCGACTCATAACTTGGCGATTGGTGTCGCCGTAGGTGTATTGCTTGCTGCTTTATTCTTTGCCAATAAAGTGGGCCACTACATGCATGTTCGCTCAACTATTGATTCTGAGGGGGTAACACGCCGTTACGAGGTCATTGGTCAAGTGTTCTTTAGCTCCTCTGAAAAGTTCATTGCTTCATTTGACCTAAAAGAAGCGGTAGACAATGTCGTGATTGACTTGACTCATGCGCATTTTTGGGACATCACCGCTGTTAACGCACTGGATCGAGTGGTTGTTAAATTTCGCCGTGAAGGAGCGGAAGTAGAGGTGTTAGGTTTAAACGAAGCGAGTGCAACCATCGTTGACCGTTTCGGGGTGCATGATAAGGCCGATGCCGACGATATTCTCGGTGGTCACTAACGCTCAATAATAAGGAGAACAGTATGAGTAATGTAATCGCTTGTATCGATGGGTCTAGCACTATGTCCGCGGTTGTACAGCTGGCGTCTTGGGCGTCTGCGCGTTTATCTGCTCCATTGACTTTGTTGCATGTTATTGAGGAAGGTCATGCCGAGGCTCGACAAGATATGACTGGGAATATAGGGCTTGGTAGTCGTGAAAAGTTACTCACAGAACTCGCAGAGCTTGACGCCAAGAAGAGTAAGTTGTTGTTGGAGCATGGTCACCAGCTGCTAGATGAAGCGAAGCGGCAAGCAATTCAGCTGAGCAGTATGACAGATATTTCGATGCGGCAACGCCACGGTAAATTGATTGAATCATTGCTCGCGATTGAAGCGGAGACACGTTTGTTGGTATTGGGGACTCATGGTGAGGAGCACAGTGATGGCTCACATATCGGTAGTCAGCTAGAAACAGTATTAAGACGTGTGCATAAACCAACGCTACTAACCCCTGATCAGTTTGCTGAGCCTGACTCCGTTATGTTGGCCTATGATGCGAGTGAGTCGACTCGACAAGGCGTTCAGTTATTGGCTAGGAGTCCATTGTTTGCAGGCCTACCGATTCATATTGTGATGGTTGGTGCAGATTCAGATTCCAACAACGCCTCCCTCGAGTGGGCTAAAGAGCAGCTAGAACAAGGGGAGCATGAGGTTACTACCGCGATAGTGGCGGGTGAAGTCGAGCCTGCATTACATGCTTACCAGGAAGAAAATAGGATTGGCCTAATGGTGATGGGTGCCTATGGGCATTCTAAATTACGCCAATTTTTGGTTGGCAGTACCACCACGGCAATGATTGAGGCGAGTAAAACTCCTATTCTCATTTTGCGATGAGCACGGCTTAACTTATGTGGGATGGTTTTTTAGTATTAGTGCGTTTACAGCAGTACAATAACTCTTTTTAACACGAGCTATGAAAGCGACTGTGTTTAGACACTAAAAATTTAGAGTTAATCCGTACTCTCCAGACACTCAATACAGCGTGTTTGAGTAGGGTCGAATTGAAGGCGTTTTAAAGTGATATCCTGACCACAAACAAAACACTCACCAAACTCTCCTGCCTCAATACGGCGCAAAGCGCCGTCAACCTTCTGCACCTGTACCTTTCTGCGGCGTGCTCGCTCCTGATACATTTGCTGCTGTTGCATGGCATCCATACGAGATAGTCGGCCGACACTCTGCTGATCGAGTTCCACCGGTTTGGTATCCTCCTTACTGGCCTCTTCGCTCTCTAATAATTGTTGTTTTAATTCTTCCAACTGCTTTTTAAAAGCCTGAATCTGGATTGCGTCCATAATTTATCCATCATTGTCCACTTCCTTACGTTGTAAGGTACTGATTGTGGAATCCTTAGCTAATACTCTAGAGTCATTGGTCTCACGGCGATTTTTATGCTGCCTAAGAACGCCAGAATAACCGATTTAGAGCACCGCTAAATAGCTTCATTTAGTTAACTTATAAACATTATCCGGGTCATATTTAAAATTGGGATCGTAGTATCGTCTCATTGCCCCAGAATAGATAGCCAGGGTATGTAGCGCATATCTTAATGCACTTGACGCATAATAGTGACCGCTCTTTTTAATATTGCCCGCACTATTTTCATTGATGGCGTGGCTTAGAAAGTACAGTTGAACACTGCCTTTTGAATTTTGTCGCTTACCACCGTCTTTGAACGTTATTTCTGAAGTACCAACTCCGGCAAGAAGCTGGCTCCAATAATCCTTGATGTACTCTTCCGGAATTGACTTGTCAGCATGAATTTCGACGTAAAAGCGAGATGCGGGGATAAACTGCCGCAGGGTGGTGATGAGTTCAAGCACTTCATTTATATCCTTTGTATTAAATGATACGTAGCGGTGGTTGTACGTCGATGCGCATAATAGCGTATGGCACGCACGTCTTATGGCTTGGCTCAGGTGCTCCATCGGTGCAGACGCCATGTGCTGGATAATCGTATTTGCTGCCATCGTATCTGTGTTGGCATTTGGCACCGGAACACTAAGGTTGCGGGTTTCAGCTGTATAAAGTCTCGATTGCCTGCGCTTAGTCTGATAACGCTCCTGCGTGTCTCGCGCCGCATCAATAACCGATTCGATTATCTTAGGTTCGATATTATAAATGTCTCGAATTTCCTCAATGCTTCGCCCTTTATCGTAGGCTTCAAGCACAAGGCAGACGTGAGCGGCGTCAAACTCGCTCTTTAAATTGAGTAAACTATCCATGTCGATATCTCCTTTTTTGACTCCGTTGCGGGGCTTGGCTATCCAGGCTCCACGTTCTTTTTTAAGTATTCCATCGGTTAAAACCATCAACTGTGCTCTATCCGGAGTTCGGCCGAGCGATTGCTGCGCGCAAATCTTGTCGATACGCGCAGACTGGACACAGGAGAGCGCTTTTGCGTAATCCAGCGGAGTCGATATGTTTGAGCGCATAACAGACTCGAACAGTAGCAAGTCGGTGAAATGCGTATAGGTTGATAGAGTCATGTCAGACTCGAGGTGACCCGCCCAATCCGACAGCTTGTAAAGTACGTTATGTGAATCGTTCTTCTGAAAGTAATCTTTGATAACCGTGACTTGCTCGGGTGAGTATGGCGTTAGCTCGCTTACAGTTTCGTCCAAGGCAAAACACACAAGTACTGCTGTCGAAATCGCATAGTGGCGTAGCTGATACATCGGTGTGTGCACGCCCGTATAAGATGACAGCAGGCGAGTCACGTGTTTGCTGATATCTCGCATATCAAGCGGGATATCTTTTTGAGGAATTTTGGAAAATAATAAGGTGTGCGGCCTTTCATAGTCGACACCACCGTCCTTTGACAGTGAACGTCCGGCCGGCTCCATGCGCCGATTGATGAACTGGCGCACGAATTTTGCCTCTGCTGGCAGCAAAAATGTATCGAGCTCTATGAGACGTCTAGCGGAATAGGTTTTTTCTCTGAAATATCGCTTGTTACGTATAAAAATGTGGCCAGTGTCAAAGGTTGGCATATCTTCTGCCGTGAGATGCATCGCCTCGTGCGGGCGAATATTGGTACGGGCGATAAGAATAAGCAACACAGTCACTGACTCCCGAAAATGCTGAGACTCATTGGCATATATGTCATTGATGTCTTTCAGAAGATGCGATATGTGCTCTTTGGCGGGTATGTTTGAACGAACGTGAGTGGATCGTTTATCGCGTGGCTCGAGTTGTTGAGGAAGAGGCACCTCGTGTTGCTTATGCAAGAAGTAGACAAGGTCTGTTATTTTCTTCACGTACTTAGAGTCAGATAACTTTTTCTTGCTCATAAGCTCATTATATAACGCGGTCATTTCAGACTCGTCGAGTACATAAACACTCGTTGTGCTACAAACCTCGAGCCAAAGGGTTGCTATAGAGCTTACATTTCGGTCACCCGTCGAGAACATCTTCGACTGACCGGATTCGTAGCAAGATTTCAGCCAATCGATAAGAGCAAACTCAGCATCACTCATCGACTCTTCTCGCTGTGCAATGAAGGCATTAATTGCTTGAACGATAATAACTTTGCGCTGCTCTGGTGACAGGTTAGCGTTATCTTCTTTTTTGAAAAGCTCTCGTAATGCCTTGCCGAATTCTGAGTGATATGCGGGGAGGTCTTTTTTATTCTTATATTTTACGGAGGAGTCGACTGCTAAACGTTTGTCAGGCAACTCGGTAAGTGGAGATGTTGCCGCATAAAACGACTGTGTATTAATGTGATTAAGGCACTCAATCGATGTGGATGCACTACTCAAATCACCACAGGCGTAATGCATTAAAAAGCTGGGAAGTGCTGAGCCAGGCTGTTCACTGACAAGTAATGCAATAGCCCGAAAAAATCTCCTGTTATCGAGTTTACTGATGGCTGGCGCCGACATGATCTTGGCTAACTCAGATTTCAATAACTCGGTTGCTGTTTGGGTTATACAGACAATTGACCGGCTTTTCATGAACCCCTCTATGGCGAGCAGAGTAAGCGGGCCAGGGCGGAAAGTGCGACGAGTTACCTTTTTATTACCAGCTTTCGCGTTAGTTTCGTGTCCACTGCGCGTGTATGACAGTGGAATTACCCAAGAGCTTCCCACCCGCTGCAGTACTTGCCTGGACTCAGTCAGCGTCTTATAAAGGTCGTCTAGCCCCTCTTCGAAACATAATCCGCTTTCAAATGCGGCGTGAAACAGGATGAGAAACAGTCGTTGGCTGGCATTAAGAGTTTTTTGCTGAGCGACAAAATCGGAGACACATTTGTCGGCATTATGGAGCAACGACTTTGCCCTGAAGATTTTAGTGTTAACAAAGCCAGACATTCGCGGCTTACTGTAATAACGCTTACCATAGAGCCTTCGGTAAACAACATCGATAAGCGAGCGTCTGAATTTATTGTTCAATCCAGCGTCGCGGGCAGTTTTGTATACATCAGAGAATAGAATCTCCTTCTTATCCTCATCAAGCTCAGCAATTGACACCGAGCTTAACTTTGGCAGTAAGCAGTCAGCACACGCGACGCTGGCCTTGCGAATTTCGCGTTTTTTTGGTGTGTCGTGCTCGACCATGAGCTTTATTATCTCGTCCATTTTGTTCTCCTTAACGCCTGACCGGTGACAGGTACGGTAAACGTAGTGTGTACAGTAATTCGTTTATATGCTCGCTTATCTCACGAAGTTGGTCATAACAGAACGTTGAGCGGGCGCTTGTTGGTGTATCAAAGGCTTGTCGGTGACCCATGAAGGTGGCGAGTGCATCTCGTTCGGTGCCGCTTATGACGAGCCAGCTGCTCATCGTGTGGCGATGCCAGTTAATATTATTGAATACGTCATCCTCGAGCGTCTCTGGTAAGTGTTCGGTGCCCGGTAAAAATGTTGACGCGGTTTGTATGCGAAAGAGATTTGAACGCCCTGACAACATCTCCTCAATAGCCTCATACTTAGCTGGCTTAGTAAATTGAAAGCGCGCTTGATGGGATTTTAAATATTCAATGTACTCTGTCAGTAACTTCTGTGCGTATCTGCATAGAGGAACCAGACGTGTCGAGCTAACAGACTTGTCGACTATTTCGATTTGCTCAAAGTCATGACAAAACGCTCTCAATGACCTAAATGCATCCGGAGCCGGGCGATGCATCGTTGCGAGTTGAAGTGAGTTAACCACGTATAGCGTATAGATGTTGTGGGTGGCTACATAATCGTTATTTCTGAGCGACTCTTTAAATGCTGATTCAAGAGCGGAAAAAATTGACTGAACGCCAGAGCACGACAATGCTTTTTTTGAGCCAAATAAAAGATCGCGCGGTGCCACATTCTGCTTACACACCTCAACCTCATGCTCTGGTAAAAATAAGGCCATGAAATCTGCGTGGCGCTGGTGAAGCAAGCGGGCCGAAAACGCAGCGTAGAAGTTTTGCATGTTATCGCTCATGTCTTTATCCGCGATAAAGTCTCTCTCATAACGTGTCATTCCGACTTTGGTGAACTCATAATCGATAACATGCTGTATCGTGTTGAGTGTTATAAGCTGCCCGGCCGGACCTCGCTTGCGCGATGCTGGAAGTGAAAATTGACGCTCAAGTACACGAGCTGGGATCGCTTGCTTGCGGGCTCTGGCAATGGGGGAGGCAATACAGGGCGGAAGTACTATATAAGATGTATTGTCTTTTACGAGCCTATCCGCACTATCAAATAATGGTGACGACGCCTGACCGTAATGCCAGCGGCTAAACAACCTCCCTACGCCGGACTCTAGAAGCTCGAAGGGGATATCGGGGTCGACAAGCGATGAAACCGTACGACCTGTTACCAAGGAAGCTAAGGCTATGCCATATTGCAATTTATCCGAGTTTTCGAACAAGAATGAACTCAGATCGTCTAGCGTTTTTCGTGTCAGCCGGTAGGGTGAAGACGGGCTACGCTTTTGATTCTTCAGCTGGTGTTTGCCCTGATATTTTCTTTTACGCCAAATCATAACCAGACTCCTTCATTAGGGCTTTGCTCTAGCCGCGAGAATTGTCGTTTTGATGTGCTGAGGCTTGTTCGGGAGAGTTTTCGGGCAATCGCAAAGCGCGTTTTCGCGGATACACTGGTTAATGCTTCGATATCGGGATGGGAGAGAGGGCTTCGTTCGAGAACTTGGGTCAGTTGCGCGCAAAATGTCGTGTGGTCAATTTGGTTGAGGAGTTTTGCGATAAGATATTGCCAAGCGATATCTGATATTTCATCATCACTGATTTTAGAAATACCTAACACTTGTAATATCTCAGGCATGTTAGTGCCTGGATATAGAAGCTGCGACCACCCTGATATCACCTGAAAGCGATCGTTTGTTTTAATAACTTTCGGGTACTCGAAAGGAAATGGTGAAGACAATGATAAAGTGGCTGAATGCTTTATACATTGGCGACGCAAATCAAGGTCACACTCATATGCTGGTTGCGCAAATGGATGAATAACTATTTGCTCGACTTTTGCTGTGAATACTCGTTGGTCATTACTATTCATGACACCACCTTCTCCATCCCGTTGGTTTGTAAACCGGCCTGTAGGCCTTATTAATTATGGTATCTCACGGAACGGGAAAAATTCGCGAAGAGGCTCGGCAAAAATTTCAGAAAAGATTTTTAACTATTTTTTGTCTTATTTTTAAGGTGTTTTTTTTATAAAAAAAAGGACACAAGTTTTAAAAAGAATGGCAAAGAGGGGTTTTCTCTTGAATTTTTGATTAAAAAATCACCGCCTTATGATTTAATGTGTTGGTACGCTGAAACCTCAGCCCGCTAAAATTATCAAAGCGCAATTTAAAGCAAGGATTGGCTAAAATGGGTACGTTTACTGATAATCTCAGCAAACGAATTAGGCATACGAAAATCAACGAGGGCTACTGCCTTGTCTGCGGCAAGTTTGGCCGGTTGTCATCTGAGCATGTGCCACCGAAGTGTGCGATAAACATCACTAAGGTCGAGCAACGCCATATAACTGAGATGATGGGCGCTAATGCCCGAAAGGTAAAAGGCGTTGCATCTCCCAATGGGAGCAAGTTCAGGACTGTGTGCAGAGTTTGTAATAATCAGCATATTGGCGCATGTGATAACCAAGTTGGTCAGGTTTTCTCGTCATTGAGCGAAAAAGTCAAAGCCTATTTTCAATACTGCGACAGTCCAAGTACTGTAGTGTCGACTGATATAAATAGCCTCACTTTCTGCAGAGCCATGATTGGCCATATCCTTGCGGCGACATCAGTTGAGGAATGCAAAATGGAGCCAAAGCAGACTCCGTATTTCACGCCTTTGCAAAATTTCGTGCTCGGAGATGACCTAGCAGTACGCGAAACGCATGACATTTTTTACTGGTTTTATCCTTATACACGCCATTTGAGCGCAAAACTCACGTACTTATTACATGACGGCCATCACGTTTCGATGAGCCTGCTCAGCTTCTTTCCCCTTGCTTTTTTAGTAGTTGAAAAAGGTAAGGGGGTCTACCCAGGTCATGCTCAAAAACTTTCATTCGATGACTCGAAAATTTATGTCGACTTGTCGGCAAGGTGGTTTGAGTTTGCAGAATTTCCATTTCACGAACTGAAAGGAAATCAAATGTTGGCTGTATCCGATCCAATGGCTATTGCGAGCTATCCTGTTGGCCAGTGATTTCGAGTATATACCGTTTTTTCTGTTGTGGCCTCGTTATGGTGGCTCTTTATCTAATGCTCTCTTCGCTACTTTTACAAATTAAAAGGCAGTGATGAATCCCGGCTAAGTATATTTAGGGTGTTTTTTTCGAGGCTTGCAACGAACCTTTGGTTTAACAGAAAACCTAAATTTATATTTCGATAACGACTGATTTTTATTAACTTCATTAACTCTGCAATATCGACAACAGCGATTCGAACATCAGAGTCTAAATAAGCGTTACGAATTAGTTCTAAAACTACTTCCCAGTTATCATGTGGGGCAAATTCAGAGATGACGACAGTCGCGGTTTGATTTGGAGAACCTGAGCGAGGTAATTCCACGCCTTCACAATCCATTGTTTTATATACTGGGTTGCGGAAGCTTTTTACTGCGCCCTCCAACTGACCTATCGCTCTCTTAGTGTGACTAATGACCTTGCCTACTCGCCGTTCATAATTTGACTCACCCTTTGAATTATTCAAACAGAGTGCTTTCGACTCAAAGAATAAAGTTGATTCGCTTGATACGACGAGTATATCGGTAAGCTCTCTTACCCTTTTTCCTCGTTCAATTTGTGGGGAAAGGAATACGTTATCATCAAAGAGTAAATATAGTTGCTGATGTAGAAGGTTCTCTTGTGTTGCTCCTTCATTCTTGTCACTGAGGTCATACTGATATGTTCCGTTTTTAGACGCGGAGATAATCAATGTTTGTTTCAGATCCACTTCTAATTCAACATCATGCATGTGCGCCGATATTGAGCAAGTTGGGATATGCCGAGGTTCAACTGCATGCCAGACGGATTCAATAAAAGGCTCTAATAACTCTGAATTAGTTATCCAGGAAGCAGTTGCCAAAACTTTTGGTAGCGTATGACTCACTCGGTTTAAGTATCCCGATCCACGAAGTACCGGTGCATCAAACTCATCCATGACAGTTATTTGGAAACTTCTATCTTGTGCAATACTCCGCCAACCAATAACTTCGGATTCAGTTCTTGCAAAAATAGGGATAATTAACGGGTTATCCAGAATGTCATAAACTTTTAAGGCGCCACCAACAAACAACTCTGTTTTACCAGCAACACCCAAGTAGAGTTTAATTTCTTTTCCGCTGGCTATGGACTTAGCTGTGGTACCTGCCGCTTTAATGACAACAGTAGGACTTGTTGATTCGGTATCTAGGTATGCCCAAACGCCAACCTGCTCGCTAAGAATGATGGGTTTTAAATCATTAGGTACCAATTTTATTTCCTTGCCAACTGAGCCTTACCAGATATCAAAACATGATAAAGGTAATTACGTAGCGAGTTTATCTCGATCGTGAAAAAACTCTGGGGCTTCGAAGTCATACGCTCAATGGTTAGTAGGTCTATGCTTGTAGCATATATCAACGCTTTGCAAGGGTTGGAAATTAGTGTCAGCTTCTCTAACTAACCTATTAAACCTGAACGCTTATTATTTGGCCCTTTAAATTACTCCCTCAGGCTTCACGATTATAAGTTTATCCGGATCCGTAGTTTCTCTAACAAATAATTGGGGAGTTTCTGTTTCTTCAATCCCCTCAAGCATGAGTGCGGCTTTAGCTTGTTCAAATGATTTCGCAACTGAGAGCCCGAAGCCAATAGAGGAATAGAATTGCGATGAAAAAACTCTTGCTGCTTCATCAGAAATGCTGTCCGACATGCCAATAGCAGCGTCTACGCACTCGACTATTGTCTTAGCCTGTTCCCCTGAAAAACATGTGTTAAATAATACAAGCCTAATATTACTCCCGGTTGCGACCATAGTCTGGATAATTGCGTCTTTACTCACAAATTTAGTATTACCCTGGTTATCCTGAAGTATTAATTCGTCATTCTGAGATCCATGCCCACTAAAGTGCACAATGGTTGGGCTTGTTTCGTTAATGGCCTGTAGAACATCGGTAGCTCGTGTTGCCCAGAATGATTTGAATATTATCGAGTCGCGGTGCTTTGTTTTTCTGAGCATTTCTTGAATTGCGTGAACTTCTTCATCCAAGCGCAGTGAGTTTTGATCGAGCGGGTTGGAGGCAAAGAATGCTACTACGATTTCTTCAGGTAGCTGCTTTAACTTTTGTAATTCATTTTGCGTGGACTCATGCAAACGGTCGTGTCTTGATAGTCTCTTTGTTACCTGAGTAAGTTTTCGCTCTTGCTCTAAATGTTGTTTGTGCAGTTCTGCTTCTCGTTTTTTACTTAGCTTTATTTCTTGGTCGTCAACTTGTTTCTGAGCCTTGTCTACGTCTTTTTGTTTAGTAGATATTTTCCCTTCGATTTTAGCCAAACTTTCAGCTTCCTTACCCGCTTGGGTGCTGTAACGTTCCGCTTCCCGAAACTTACTTTTGGCTGTTGCGGCTGAGTTTGCCTTATTTGCTGCTTCTGTTGATTTCTGGGCTTTCTTCGAGTACTGCGCATACTTTTTGTTTACTTTTGCCTTATCCGACATTAATTTAGCCAACTCTTCCCGTTTCCGCCTAAGGGTGTTTTTGTAACTATCTATTAAAGCCATTGTCAGTCCTCTTTTGAAGCTGTTTCAAGTCAGGGTTGTTATCAGTTATTTTTGATATCAGATAGCCTATGTACTCTTCTGGGGCATTATTTTCTATTGCGCCGTCGAGGATGTGCATCACGTAGCTTTTACTTGTTTTAATATCTTTTGTGTGGCTTTTGGCAACGTAGGTGGTTGCAGTAGCAACGGTTTGATCTTCTAGAAGAACTTCAATCGTCGTGCGAGAGTAATTTGTACCTTCGCCCTCTATGGCATCAAGTGGCTTACGGTCAATGGCCTTTGCTTTTTGCCTATCGATAAGTGATTCTGATACCTCATAAAGTACGCCAAATATTTTCCGACCAGTTGGACTGGGTGTGATACTTGCTGCAGCACATTTGTTGTTTCGACTCCAGACGGGGAAATGAAACTCGTGATTTTCCTTCGTGTGTGCAACACCCACATGTTTTGCATCTCCAGCTAAACGTTTCTCTGAATTTAAACGAGCAGAACTCATATTGGAGCCGTATTGAAATACCAACATTCAGATTTCTCCCTAAGAAAATAATAAGCGGATTAGCTTCTGGTCGTGCGTTGTTAAAAGTTGGAACCAAGCTGGTCCCAATTCTGGGAAAAGTATATCTGGATACCCTTGCCAGGGTTGTACGCAGGATAAATTTTCTCGAATTCTGCTCTTGCCGATTCATAAGAGTGGTCAGAGATGGCACCGATACCTTTTGCTAGAAAAAGCATCGCAAGTGACGGTGCTCGTGACTCCCCCTGATTACAGTGGATTAGCAACTTTTTCCCACTTTTCCAATGTCGCCGAGAGAAATCAAGGAATGAAATAAAAAGCTCAGGCATGAACAAAGGCACGGGAGGGTCGATAATGTTAAGGAAAAGGTTTTCGCCTTTTTCTAATATTAAGTAATTGGGGTGATTTTTGGGTAGGCTTTTGGTGTAGCCGACGGCGCGTTGGTGGCATGGACTTTTACATGCGTGGACAACGGCGACCTCATCGTTACCTAATTTACAGGCGCGGTCGTTGAAGACATATACGTTATTATAAACTTCCATATTTACTCCCAGAATAGAGCTGCAATAACTTGTTCACTGTTCACTAGCAATTGCGCAGCTCTTATATTGGAATTTCCGCAGCATATCAGTGCGAAAACTTTATTAATCCTATCCAGGCAACATTGTTTCGTCAGAAGTGGAAAGGAAGTGGAACCTTTTCTTCCTAAGCCCGTAGGGCTTAGGGTAGTACGAATATGAAAAACTGCCAGTTTTGGGTTTTGGGGTTGGCTACGAAACTCAAGTTGGGTGCTCGTAACATCTTTCGAAACTAAAACTTGCTGGCTAGTGGTCCATTTTGGCTGGCTGGAATGTGTCATGTTTTGCACTATACTGTTCTGAAACGTTCTGACCTCTGGCTAAAAGACATGACCTCGAAACTCAGTAACTTATTGATCTGCCGAATAAAGCCAGTTTCGCTCGGTTAATCCCAAACTACCCAGTTTCGTCGGCCTGGTCTCCGGAGGCAAAGGTAGGTCGCGCATTTTGCGCGACAATATGTTCCCATCGCTCCTTTGACCAGATTGCTTTCTTTTAATTGCTGAGGTCATAGGTTCGAATCCTATCGGGCGAGCCATTAAAGGCTTTCAGCACATTATCCCTTTCGATTCCCATCGGTTTCCTCTTGTTGAGTTGAAGTCACTCTTAATACACTCATGACCTTTGCTCGAAACTGCTCAAATTCCCGAAAAAATAAGCCGTGACACATGCGTGACAAATCCGTGAAAAGTTTTTAATGAACTTCGAACTACGCGAACCGGGTGATATTGGCCATTACCCTAAAACGTTATAGGCAGAAATGGGGTCACATTTTGGATCTAAAAAAGGAAAACTATCAATCGTTTTTGTGTGAAGTGTTAGTTTTTTACTCACACTCTTGGTCTCTGCGATCTGTTTCAACTCATCTTCGGTTGAGCGAAGCCTTTGTTTTACTTCCCTGAACTCATCCCTCAGTTGTGCTTTGGCGATAGATATGTGCATGGAAGTCTCCGGTGGTGCTATTTCTTTAGCGTGTAAAGAGCATTTATACCGCTACGAAGTATTGGCAGTCAAAATCGCTTGTTATGGCCAAGCTATGACATGACGCCTTGTTAGTTGCTCGACTATTGTTTAAGTGCCTGCCTATCTGGGCCACTATTTCCTTGAGCCATAAAACAGTCCCAATACAAAAGCACCGACCATGACGAGTCCGTCTCGAGAAGTAAATAACCAGCTTAAACCAATAAGGCTTAAGGCGGTCCACCCATAATTTTCGTTCGGCGAGATAGCAAATGCCAAGAACATCATGATAATAATGGTAAACGGGCGTTGGTATGAGAATTGTATTAGAGAGGTTAAAAAGCCAAGGATGATAAGGCCAAAGAATACCCAAAATACAATTTCCATAAGCACCTCCACAGTAATCACTACTGAGAGTTTACTTTTAAGTACGTCACTTTTTGTCGCAGCTAAAAGTACGCTAATGACTTGAATAATTATTGAGCTGAGCTTCACAAAGGCCGATAAATAGCAAAGGAGCCATTCGATGGAACGCACGATTTACTTTGATTACCTTTCAGGTGACAACCATGTTGAAGAGCATGCTGATCAGGTTGGCTCCGATAGCATGGGGCGTCAGAGATTATTAGTATGGCTGGAAGAGCAGTTAGGAATTGCTCCATTCGAGCCGGAGAGACGTCTGTTCGCATTTTACAGCGCCCTCAGACATAAGTTGTCACCGCAGGATTCTATTTACGCATCATTTCAAAAGAGTCCGATTGGGACAGCGCGCGTTATGATGTCATGGTTCGATGGACTCACGCTTGTCGGATGGCGAGGTGAGCACTTGAAAGATAAACGTTTGGCGCGCTTTAACGTTTTATCAGGGATCTATGATTCTATCGTGGATTCTCTAGCCGGGCGAAGCGATGCTCTGCGTATTGAGTGCTGCATTAAATACCTTAAGGCTAGCGAACTACAACTTAACAAATGCGTGCTCGCACAACCTAGGCAGTTGATGCCAATGCCTTGGCAGGTGCTAATCGGCACCTTATTCAACAAGGGCGTTGAAATTGTTGAGTCGGCCGACGGAGGAGGCTACCGACATACGTCAGCAAACGTAAAATTGCTCTCGTCAGCAGGCGTTCTGGATGCAGCTCATACCGCAGCACAATATTTATCTCTGAATGGAGGCGACAGCACTGACGCATTGATTGTTAGTCAATACGGCACCTCGTTGGATCAAGCTTTTGCGGGACAAGGGCTTCCCTCAGCGGGATTTAAAACTACCAGTAACGCTCGCTTGATAACGCAAATCATTCCCGCGGTCATGAATACGTTAAGTGGACAATACTCTCTTGAGAGTCTGGTCGCACTATTGAGCCACCGATTGTGGCTGGGTGATACGATATTATCTAAGAAGTTGTCCAAGAAGCTCGCGTCGAATATTGGCATTGGCAATGATGATTGGGAGCAGGCAAAAAGCGAACTTCTGAAAGAGAGTCCGGAGGTCGATGAGTGGCTCAGTGCATTTGAGCGAGGCAGCAGTGATACCGACTTGCTAAAGAAGCTCATTAGTGAGACTCGGTTAAAAGCGTTGAAGGTACAAAACCCGCTATACCAAGAATTTGCCCGCCAATGTCAGGTGATACTGGATGTGTTGGCGATTCCGGATACTGAGCTGACACTGGTTCAACGCTTTAAGCTCCTTAAAGAGCTGGGGGTGGGACAGCTGCCGACGACAAAGCCTCTTGCGCAGGTTTCACAAAGGCTCCATTGCCATGGTTTAACAGAGCCGAGCCACTTGAAAATAACTCCGGACGTGACCATCTGGATAGGTCCGTATTATGAGCCTGCATATACTTTACCTGACTGGTACCAACCAGAGTTCGACGCGCTTTCGGAGCATTATGACGTTTTCAGCCGGGCAGATGACTTGATGCTATTAAGGCATTGTTGGGGCCAGTTTCTTAGCCGCGTGAACGACCACTTGGTGATTATTGACTTTGACGGTGAAGCCAATACGCACCCGCTTTTCGATGAGCTACTGGCAAATCTGGGATTACAGAGAAAAACTCTAGCTGATTACTTAGCAGGGCATAAGAGCGACTCAGTGAATACAGAATATGAGAAGAAGCCACTACCTGCTTATGCTCGAGTTGCCCGGCTTAACCAAGCGCTCCCATTAGGGGAAAAAATGTCAGCATCGCGCCTAGAAAAGTTACTTTTTAAAACCTCAGACTTCGTTTTCAATTACAGCGCAAAGCTGAGAGACAGTAGCATTCAACTCCCCCAGATAGGCAATCGAGAGCGGGGTTTGTATGCACATGCTTTATTTGAACATTATTTTAAAGAGCACCCGACGCCGGACACATGGCAAGATATTGAAGACTGGTACGAGAGGCACGCCGATGACATTTTTAAGAAGGCGGGCCTTGTTTTTCTGGGACCGGGAGCTCACTACGATCGACAGGTAGTCCAGCAGCAGGCCGGCAACGCCCTGAAAGTCCTTGTTTCAACATTCAAAAAGTCGGGTGTAGTTCGAGTAACACCCGAGCTAGATGTTAACGGGTGGCGGTTCCGAGTCGGAGGATACGATTTTGCTGCTGCAGGTAGCTTAGACCTCGTTCTTGAAAAAGCCGACGGCAGCGTCATGGTGCTTGATGCCAAATGGGCAAATTCTCAAGGAAAGCAATATACCAATGCTTTAGAAAGGGGCTTTGCGACTCAGCTTTATGCCTATGCCGCCATATATCACCAGAAACATGGACGCTGGCCTAACGTTGGATATTTTATCATCAAAGACAATGAGTTCTTAATCAATGATACAGGGTTTTTGATAAGCGACGATATTGACCCACTGGCGTACAAGTTCAGTAACTTGGCTGATGCGTGGAGAGTAATTGATGAGCTGGCTAAATGGCGCTTTTCTCAGTTGAGCAGCGGAGACATTGAATTGAATAACCCTGGGTGTGAAGTGGTTGACGGAATATCTTATCCGGAAGATGAGGACCTTCGGGCAGTTATAAGTGCATACAGAGCTCATCACAAAGGAGACAAAGATTACGCTGGTGATAAATTCTCTGACTACCGTCACTTATTAGGTTGGCGTCACGTTTCTGCCGAGTAAAGGGAGTTCAAATATGGATTTTAGTAAGATAGAAATGATCAATGCTGGAGCAGGCAGTGGTAAGACGTTCGAAATCACTGAGCGATTATATCGGGCGGTGGCTGAGGACGGCGTACCTCCCTCGGGTGTATTTGCGACAACCTTTACCAATAAAGCAGCGTCTGAACTATTACAACGTGTTCGTCAAAAGTTTGTCGGTGAGGCGAGCAATTCTGATTCGGCAAAACATAACGCGGTGCTTATTAATGAGGCTCGCATTGGCACTCTTCATAGCCTGTGCGCCTTGTACCTTAAGCGCTTTGCCTTTGTTTTGGGAATCAGTCCAGATGTTGAAGTACTAGAAGAGAGCTCAGCAGCGCGTTTGTTCCGGCGTGCCATCGATGAGGTTCCCGCGAGTAAGTTGAAAAAATTAGACCGGCTCGGTAAAAAGTTAAGCATTATCAAACATCAGCCTGACGACTCTGAACCACTGGACTTTGTAAAGGAAATTGCAAGTGTAGCGGTTGCTAACGACATAGATATTGATCAACTTGCCGGCATGGGCATGGATAGCTGGACGCTTTATGACGGCTTATTGGACGAGAGTTGCGGCAAGGTAGATCCTAATGTCTCAACAGAAGCTTTCATAAACCAGGGCAAGCACGTCTTGAATGTATTGGAGGACACCGGTAAAGCAAAAGGACAGGGGTGGCACAAAACGTTCAAGAAAATACTTTTCGGGGGTGTTCGCAAGTGGTCTGACTGGGAGAAGAATATAGCCTTTGGAAAGGGTAATGCCGAGGTGGCAAAGCCGTTCACAACGTTGCAATCTAAACTTGGGCAATGCCAAGAGTTCCGGTCTGACATAAAAGCATTTACGTTACTTTCATTCGAAATTGCTGCAGATAGCATTCAAGGTTACCGAGTACTTAAAGATGATCGCGGTGTCCTCGACTTTGCCGATCTCGAAGCCATTTTTCTGCGGCTATTGAACACACCTCAGGTAGAAGACATCTTGAGATCTGAATTGTCTTTACTGATGGTTGACGAATTTCAGGATACCAACCCTATGCAGCTGGCCATTTACTTAAAACTCACCAGCTTTGTAGAGAAAGCCATCTTTGTAGGTGATCTTAAACAGGCAATTTATGGCTTTCGAGGCTCTGATCCTGAGCTCATGCGCGCGTTACAAACGACGTTGCAAGGTCGCGGTGTTGAAGTCGATAAGTTAAGTATTTCCCGGCGTTCAACCTCTTCAATTGTGGAGCACTGTAACAAGGTATTTAGTCCTTTATTCGGAGCCAAAGATACGGAGCTGGATCTATGGGACAAACTCAAATGGCGACCGAGTTGTGGTTCACCGGAATTATTTGGCTTTATTGAAGGTGGTAATAAAGGCTATTTGCATTCTAAGGTTGGAAATCAGCTTTTCTGCCAAGGCAATGAAAAGGCTCAGTTGGTTGGAAGCTAAAGTATGAGGGGCTGCATTGTACGTTTTTCGGACCTTGAGACTATAAATTTCCCACCCTATTGATCAGTAGATTTACATTAAAATCATATACACACTGTGATGCCAATTCAAGATAAAGGCGCCATTGCTAGTAACTCACTCTCATACCTATAAACGACATCGTCCAGAGCAGACGTTACTGTATCAATTGGTCGAACGCCACTACCCAGAATTTCAGAAGCAGCTTTCACAAAAAGGGAAGTCGTTACCACTTCATGTGGTAAAAGAGTTTGAAGAGTTTCTTAGGTGTGGTCGGCTTGAGCATGGTTTTTTGCGTGTAGTTTGTGACGACTGCAAGCATGAGAAACTGCTGGCGTTCAGCTGCAAACGCAGGGGATTTTGCCCAAGTTGCGGTGCAAGAAGGATGGCAGAAAGTGCCAAGTTGTTAGTTGAAGATGTTCTTCACGGTTACCCTGTACGCCAATGGGTATTGAGTTTACCCATCCCGCTTCGTCTACTTCTAGCTAGGTATCCCAAACACTTAAGTAAAATCATGCAAATCATTCATCGTGCTATTTCTTGCGATATTGTGCATCGGGCTGGGTATCTTAAGAAGCAAGCAAACACAGGAGCGGTGACTTACATTCAGCGATTTGGTAGTGCACTGAATCTCAATATTCACTTTCACATGCTCTTTTTGGAAGGCGTTATCACTCAGGAGTGTGGACAGTCCAAATTCAAGTGCGTTAAAGCACCAAACCACAATGATATGGAAACCCTCGTGAATGTCATTAGCCATCGCATCGCGACCTACTTGGAGAAGGCCGGGCTCGTTCAACGGGATATGGACAACACATTTCTCGATTTACCCATGGATGACGAAGATAGTTTACTGCCCTTGCAAGCAGCCTCTGTCAATTACCGCATTGCTGTAGGACCAGATACAGGCAAAAAAGTCTTTGCCTTGCAAACCTTACCTGCCAAAGACGAACAACATTACGGTCAATTAGCTCAAATAAACGGTTTTAGCTTACACGCTGGGGTGTTTGCAGACAGCCATCAAACTGACAAACTGGAAAGGCTATGCAGATATATCTCAAGGCCAGCGTTAAGCGAGCAACGATTGAGTCTAACCGATTCAGGAAAAGTAAGATATCAACTGAAAACTCCCTATCAAGACGGTACCACACATGTCTTTTTTACTCCCTTGGATTTCATAGGCAAGCTCGCGGCACTGGTGCCAGTGCCGAGGCTAAACCTTACGAGGTTTTATGGCGTGTTTGCTCCCAATGCTAAGGTGCGTGCCGAGGTAACGGCTTCACAACGCGGTAAGAATAGCCCTCGCTTAGCAGAGCATCTGAAAGATTCAGATAAACCATACCATGCGCGAAGCATGTCGTGGGCACAAAGGTTAAAAAGAGTATTCAATATTGACATCACAGTCTGTGAGGCTTGTGAAAAAACCAACGTCAAAATTATTACTTGTATTACGGATCCGGCTGTTATCCATAAGATTTTGGCGCACCTTGACAAGCAGACTCTTCTTGAAGCAAAAAACGATTCTCTAATGCCGCCACTTCGAGCTCCACCAGCCACAGCCTCATTCAGTGACTACATCATTCAACGCGACTTCGATTTTGGCGCATGAAGCACAAAAAACAGACCATCACTTGAACATGCAACATGTTGAGGTAAGGGCTTTCACATATCTCATTGCGGATTTCAGTACCAAAGACCAGTTATATTGCGTCTATCTTGATGACAACTACTTCACTGATTCCTGAAAAGTACCCATTTGACACACGTGCAACTGGCCTTAAATACAGCTGACACAGTGGGTAGTACATAGCGTTAATATTTCTTATACTCAGAATAATGATTATTGATTTGAAAGGGAAGACAGCACTTGTTACAGGGTCTACTGGTGGAATCGGTTTGGCGATAGCAAAAGGTTTAGCGAAGGCAGGTGCTGAGGTTTATGTTGTTGGTAGAACTCAGGATAACGTTGATTCTGCTGTTAACGGGATTAATGAAAAAACACATGTAAAGAGTCGTGGTCTCGTCGCCGATCTGGGAACGGTAGAAGGGTGTTCTGAGATCATTGAACAGTTGCGTGAAGTTGATATCCTTATAAATAATCTCGGTATTTATGGAGCCTGTTCGTTTTTTGATATTAGTGATGAAAAGTGGGATAATTTTTTCGAAGTCAATGTCATGAGTTCTGTTCGTTTATCACGTCACTATGCAAAGTCTATGAAGAAAAATGGCTGGGGAAGAATCCAATTTATCTCAAGTGAATCAGCATTAAACATCCCAGAGGAGATGGTTCATTATGGTGTTACGAAGTCAGCGCTACAAGGACTATCTCGTGGACTCGCCAAAGTACTTAAGGGCAGTGGCGTTACCGTTAATACTGTTTTACCAGGCCCGACAAGAACAAAAGGCGCTCTCGATATGCTTGAGTCAATGGCAAGTGAGCGCGGGGTTAGTGTGGAGGAGATGGAATCAATCTTTCTAAGTGAAAACCGCCCATCGACATTAATCAATCGTTTTGCCTCTCCTGAGGAAGTCGCAAATATGTCTGTTTACATTGCTTCTAAAGAAGCAAGTGCAACGACTGGAGCAGCTCTTCGTGTTGAGGGGGGGATTGTCGAAAGTATATCTTAATAACGCTTTCGGTTTTAAGTATTATTTGAAAAGGTGAAGAGGTGCCACGAACTTTCGTCTTAATCGACGGTCAAGGAAACATCGCACCTTTTCATTTTCATGTTGTTATTCTTTAGCAAGAACTACTTTCATCGCTTTTTCTTTACTCGCATTACCAAAAACTTCGTAAGCTTCCATCATTTGATCGAGATCATAACGATGAGTTACAAGTTTACTTGGCTCAACCTTTCCTGATTTCAAAGTTTCAAGAAGCATCGGCGTACTGTAGGTTGATACTAGCCCAGTTGTAAGTGTTATATTTTTGATCCATAGTTCTTCTAAATGGAGCTCAACACTTGTTCCATGGACACCAACATTGGCAATTCGTCCACCTGGGGAAATGGCCTTTTGGCAAATATCAAAAGTCGCTGGAATTCCAACAGCTTCAATGGCGACATCAACTCCTACACCGTCAGTTAACTTCATAAGTGTTTCAATTGCATTTTCTTTACTTGAATTGATCGTATCTGTTGCGCCAAGCTCTTTTCCTACCGATAGTCTTTCTTCATCAAGGTCGATTAGAATAATTCTTGAAGGTGAGTAGAATTGAGCTGTTAGTAAAGTTGCCATACCTACTGGACCTGCTCCAACGATAGCAACGGTATCTCCTGGGCCAACCTTTCCTGAAAGTACGCCAACTTCAAAGCCCGTTGGAAGAATATCACTTAACATAAGAAGTGATTCTTCATTTACTCCGTTTGGAACGAGGTAGAGGCTATTATCAGCATGGGGAATTCTCACATATTCAGCTTGAGTTCCATCTATAGTATTTCCTAGAATCCATCCTCCATCCTTACAGTGAGCATATAGTTGCTTCTTACAATAAGAACATTTTCCACATGAGGTGATACAAGAGATAAGAACTTTATCTCCTTTTTTAAAGTTAGAGACACCTGTTCCCACTTCTTCAATTATACCAATTCCTTCGTGACCAAGAATCCGTCCTTCAGTGACGGTTGGAACATCTCCTTTAAGAATATGGAGATCAGTTCCACAAATTGTAGTTTTAGTTATTCGAACAATGGCGTCAGTGGGTAGCTTTGTCTTTGGTGCTTCAACTTCAGTCCAACCTTTCTTTCCTGGGCCTTGGTAGACTAATGCTTTCATAGATCTCTCCTTATTTGAGTTAAAAAAATTTATTGAATACTATCAGTTGAATAAAGGAAAATCTATTCATAAATAGTAAACATCCTATATTCGAACAATTGTGCGTTTTTTTTTGCGACAACTTTGACCCAATACCCCCACTATGTCAGCCTAGTTGTCCAGTTGGCAATTTCGCCATTAGTTAATAAACAGTGGGCGGCATAGGTTCATGTATGCCACGTTATTCTGAAGAGC
>NZ_LSBQ01000032.1:0-10207 GCF_001577655.1 Idiomarina sp. T82-3
TTTTTGGTCGAAAAGTAAGACTACCACATGTGGGTAGCTGACCTCCTTCCGACCTATCCCATTACATGAGTGTTGCGGTTATTATCTGAATTCAGGAAATATTTCCGAAGGTGACGGTGATCTCACCAAACGACTTGAGACTCAAGGCAATGACGAACTCACTCGAGTGGCTGAGTCATTCAATACCTTTGTTCATAAAATCCAGCAGCTTGTCACCAATGTGCAAGATTCGGTTGACGCTGAGCAGGCGGCGGCTGAGCAATTGGCAAAATTATGTGATTCGAGTTCTTCGCAAACCGAGCGCTTAAGCCAACAAACCGAAGCCGTTGCTACAGCCGTCAATGAGCTTACATCTTCCGCCGGAGAAGTGGCACATCATGCGCGCGAAGCAGCGGAATCAGCCAGTGTCGCGGACGAGCAATCGGGTCGTTCTGCCACCACGGTTCGACGGGCTGTTCAGAACATTGATGAGTTGACACAACGTTTAAATCAAGCCAATCAACATGCGAAAACGTTGACGGAAGGTTCTAAGGAGATTGGCGACATTCTGAATGTTATTATCACAATTGCTGAGCAAACCAATTTGCTTGCGTTAAACGCCGCTATTGAAGCGGCTCGAGCGGGTGAAGCGGGACGGGGCTTTGCTGTGGTTGCAGACGAAGTTAGGCAGTTGGCGACCAAGACACAGAAGTCGACGGATGAAATTGGCAGCATTGTCGACAACATTCAGCGCGCCATTAGTGATGTAACGAATATTATACGCGAAGCTGAATCAAGTTCTGAGCAAACCCGCGGTGAAACCATCGAAGCCGAACAAGCCATTAGTCAGATCCAAGAGGCTGTCGCAAATATCTCAGGAATGAATGTACAAATTGCGTCTGCAACGGATGAGCAAAGCCGTGTAACGCAAGACATTAGTCAGAATATAACGTCGATAAGTACGCTGACACATGACACTAAAGACGCGAGCCAACAGGTAAAACAAGTGTCTGATTCACTTATTAAAAACAGCGTTGATTTGAGTCAAATGATACGGCGGTTTCGCGTAAAATAGCCTTTTAGTTTATGGGGATATTGTTAATATGTCCTCTGTACGTTTATAGCCGTAAGGTGTAAACTATTGGCACTTTTACAAGGGAGCTGACTTTTATAAGTAAGCGGGTAAAAGTCGTCTTTTTCCTGAACTCAATCACCGCGGAATATCAAGATGAGTGAAACACTTCAAAACCAACCGATCGAATATAATATGAAGGTCGTTCGGCAGTTTACTGTCATGACCATTATTTGGGGTATCGTCGGCATGGGCTTGGGCGTGCTTATTGCTGCACAACTTGTGTGGCCTGAGCTGAACTTTAATACGCCTTGGCTTACCTACTCTCGCCTTCGTCCACTTCATACCAATGCCGTTATTTTTGCTTTTGGTACCAGTGCATTATTTGCAACCTCCTACTACGTTGTTCAAAAGACATGTAAAACCAAGCTGTTCTCGGACCGCTTAGCAACGTTTACATTTTGGGGTTGGCAGGCTGTTATCGTGGCGGCAGTCATCACATTGCCCATGGGCTTAAGCACTACAAAGGAATATGCTGAGCTTGAATGGCCGATTGATATCCTGATTGCCGTTGTGTGGATTGCTTATGCAATCGTATTCTTCGGTACGTTAGCGATTCGTAAAACCTCGCACATCTATGTTGCAAACTGGTTCTACGGTGGCTTTATCGTGGTTATCGCGATGCTACATATCGTGAATAGCATGGCGATTCCGGTCAATTTCGTTAAGTCGTACTCAATCTACTCGGGTGCGGTCGACGCCATGATTCAGTGGTGGTATGGACACAACGCGGTAGGCTTCCTGCTCACAGCCGGTTTCTTGGGTATGATGTATTACTTCGTACCTAAACAAGCTGAGCGCCCTGTCTACTCATACCGTTTGTCGGTTGTTCACTTCTGGGCCCTTATCTCACTTTATATTTGGGCAGGTCCTCACCACCTTCATTACACTGCGCTTCCAGATTGGACTCAATCAGTGGGTATGGTGATGTCTGTAATCTTGTTCGTACCTTCTTGGGGCGGCATGATCAACGGTATTATGACCCTGTCTGGCGCATGGCACAAACTGCGTACTGACCCCATCTTGCGTTTCTTGATTGTTTCTCTATCGTTCTACGGCATGTCGACTTTCGAAGGCCCGATGATGGCGATTAAGTCTGTAAACGCCCTATCGCACTACACGGACTGGACCATTGGTCACGTTCATTCAGGTGCCTTGGGTTGGGTTGCGATGATTACAATCGGTTCAATGTACTACTTAGTTCCACGTTTGTTCAACCAGAAACAAATTCATAGTATCAAGTTGGTCAACGTGCACTTCTGGCTACACACGATCGGCGTAGTTTTCTACATCGTTTCGATGTGGATTTCAGGCGTAATGCAAGGCTTGATGTGGCGTGCAACTAACGCTGACGGCACCTTGACTTACAGCTTTGTTGAGGGCGTACAAGCTTCATATCCGTTCTGGACGGGCCGCTTTATCGGTGGTTTGTTTATTATCATAGGTATGCTGCTAATGGCTTACAACTGTTATCAAACCATCCGTGCCGGCCGTCGTGAGACTGCCGCAGGTAACGTCGTACAAACAGCCTAAGGGAGATAACAATGAGTCGTGTAAAACATGAATTTGTAGAAAAGAACCTTGGCTGGTTGTCTGTTTTGATGATTATCGCAGTGTCGATTGGTGGTCTTGTAGAGATCACCCCACTGTTATTCCAAAGCCAAGTACAAGAGCCGGTTAAAGGTTTGAAACCTTACACCGCACTTCAGTTAGAAGGCCGCGATATTTACATGCGTGAAGGTTGCTCTAACTGTCACAGCCAGATGATTCGTCCGTTCCGTGCAGAAACCGAACGTTACGGTCACTATTCACTGGCAGGTGAAAGTGTTTGGGACCACCCTTTCTTGTGGGGCTCAAAGCGTACTGGACCTGACTTGGCTCGTGTAGGTGGTCGTTACAGTGATGATTGGCACTATGTGCATTTGATGAATCCACGTAACGTTGTACCTGAGTCAAATATGCCTGCCTTCCCTTGGTTAGCTGAAAACACGTTAGATGGTGCTTACACAGCTAAGAAAATGGAAGCACTTCGTACATTAGGCGTTCCTTATACGGATGAAGATATCGCTGGCGCAAAAGAAGCTGTTCAAGGTAAGACCGAGATGCAAGCGCTTATTGCTTATCTTCAATCACTCGGGACCGCTCTGAAACGCGCGGATAACGAATGAGTTACGAAGATTACGGCACTTGGCGGGGACTCTTCTCCATCGTGATTTTGGTAATTTTTATTGCCATCGTACTTTGGGTTTACCTGAGCCGCCGCGCCAACAAACAATTTGATGAGGCTGCTAACTCAATCTTTGACGAGAATGAGTCGGAGTCCTCATCTAACGAAAATAGCGAGAAACCGGAGTCCAAGAAAGATGAGTAACTTCTGGAGTGCATGGATCATTGTTCTAACGTTGGGGTTGTTGTTTGTCCTCATCTGGCTATTGCGTTGGAACATGAAAAACTATACGGACATCGATGAAGGCCAGGAGATGGACCATGAGTTCGATGGCATCGTTGAAGTCAATAACCCACTACCTAAATGGTGGACCTACTTGTTCTGGGCGTGTTTTGCTTGGGGCTTTGTTTACCTAGCACTGTATCCGGGGCTTGGTAAGTTCGACGGTTTATTAGGTTGGAAAAGCTCGAACCAAGATGTGCAATCGTTAGCTGAGTCACGTGCAGCCATGAAAGCTTCAAAAGATGACGGCTCTATCGTTCAGTACGACCGCGAAGTGCGTGATGCTGAGGAAGAGTTTGGTCCAATTTTCGAAGCCTATGCTCAAACGCCGATTCAAGAGCTGATCAAAAATGAGGACGCTTTAGAGGTGGGCCAGCGCCTATTCCTGCAAAACTGTTCTCAGTGTCACGGTTCAAACGCAATGGGCGGACGTGGCTTCCCTAACCTGACTGATGACGACTGGTTATATGGCGGTACTCCGCACGACATCAAGACGACCTTGCTTAACGGTCGTCAAGGCAACATGCCTGCATGGGGTGAACAGTTCAGTGATCAGGAAATTACTGAGTTAGCGAACTATGTAGCGAGCCTAAGTGGTCGTGAACGTGACCCAGAACTCGTTGCCGCAGGTAAGAAAAACTTTGCGGTCTGTTCAGCGTGTCACGGTCCAAATGGTAAAGGTAACCAGCAGCTAGGTGCGCCTAATTTGACTGATAATGTTTGGTTGTACGGTGGTTCTATTGCCACTATCGAGGAAAC
Source organism: Idiomarina sp. T82-3 (assembly GCF_001577655.1). Classification (NCBI taxonomy): domain Bacteria; kingdom Pseudomonadati; phylum Pseudomonadota; class Gammaproteobacteria; order Alteromonadales; family Idiomarinaceae; genus Idiomarina; species Idiomarina sp. T82-3. The sequence continues at coordinate 4,320 of NZ_LSBQ01000032.1, forward strand.
TTTACATTACGGAAGAAACGGTGTGATGCCAGCGTGGAAAGATATTCTCGGAGAGGATAAAATACACGTTGTCTCAGCGTACATTTACAGCTTGTCTCACGATGAGTAAGTAAATCTGGTTTAAAGCCCCGCTACGGCGGGGTTTTTTGTTAAAGAGGATTATTATTATGCAGAAACCCTGGTATAAGCAGTTTTGGCCTTGGTTTCTAATCGCCCTGCCCGTAACCGTCATGTGCGTGTGTGCGACGATTATTTACCTCTCTGCATCCCAAGGTGGTTTTTCAATGGTAGTCGATGACTACTATAAACGCGGCAAAATGATCAACGCGGTCATTGAACATGTAGAAAAAGCAAAAAAACTGGGAATCTCATTTAATGTCACCGCTCACGACGGTAAGTTCACGTTGCAATATGCGTCTGGACAGCCTAGCGAACTCTCAGCACTCACGGTTGAGTTTGTCCATGCAACGCAATCCACTAAAGATTTTACTCGTCAAGTGACGGTTGGTGCAGATGGTGTATATCGAACCGATATACCTGCTGACATGTCAGGCAAGTACACGATTACCGTGACACCTCACAGTGCTGATTGGAAAGTCAGTGAACAGTTTTATTTTCCATTAGACAAAGCCACGTTGTTGGAGCCGAACCTCTATGGCGTCTGACGTTGAAGACGGCGTTTGTTTTCACTGTTTGCAACCGATACCGCACGGCGTCGAGCTATCGGTTGCGTTCCAAGGTGACGACAAAGCGGTGTGTTGTGCTGGCTGCCAAGCGGTCGCTGAAACCATCATTGAACATGGTTTAACAGCTTATTATAAACATCGTGATTTAGATAAACCTCAACAAACGCCATTATTACCCGAGCAACTCAAAGAACTCGACGTATATGACAACCCTGACGTTCAGTCAGATTTTGTCCGAAACACGGGTGATCATAGTAAGCAAACCACCCTTACCGTGAATAATATCACCTGTGGTGCCTGTGCATGGCTTATCGAGCGAGAACTTGCAAAAACACCCGGGATGATTAAATCGGTCGTTAACGTGAGTAACCAACGTCTTCACATAGAGTGGGACGGTAGCATAATCAAGTTAAGTGATATCATAGCCCGGCTCGCCCGTATTGGGTATCAAGCTCTACCCTTTCAGCAGAACCAAATAGAAGCCAACATCAACGCGCGGCGCAAAGGATTTATTAAACGGTTGGGTGTCGCTGGCTTAGCCACCATGCAAGTCATGATGATTGCCTTCGCTCTTTATTTTGGCGTGGTTTCCGATCTTGACCCAACAACTCAACAATATCTGTGGGTTGTCAGTTTAGTGTTTGCAACTCCCGTGATCTTATACAGTGGCCAGCCTTTTTATAAGAGCGCGCTCAAAAGTATTCAGGCGGGTAGCGTTAACATGGACGTTCCCGTCAGTATCGCGTTAATCGGTGCATACATTGCAAGTTTATATGCAGTCATTATCGGACGCGGTGAGGTCTATTTTGAATCGATCTCGATGTTTACCTTTTTCCTGCTGACGGGTCGTTTTTTAGAGTTGTTAGCCAAAGAAAAGGCTCTCAAATTTTCTACCAATCGCCTTACTTACATGCCCAACTTGGCGCACCGTGAATATGATGGTGGACTAGAGGATATTGCAGCCAAACAACTCAAAATTAACGACATTATTGTTATTAAACCTGGCGAAACCATACCCGCGGATGGCGTTCTCTTGAGCGATAAGGCCTCGGTCGATGAAAGCTTGCTGACGGGAGAAAGTCGCCCAGTCACCAAAGCAACCGGTGACGGTATTGTAGCAGGCTCGGTTAATCAAAGCGCGACACTGAGAATTAAAGTCACAGCTACCGCTCAACAAACCGTATTGGCTGGCATTGTTGCTATGCAAGATGCTGCTTTAGCCGACAAGCCCAAAGTGCAGAAAGCGATTGACCATATCGCGCAGTATTTTGTGATGACGCTGCTTGCGATCGCCGCGGTTACTTTTTTAGTGTGGTCTTGGTTTGATCCCGATCATGCCCTGTGGGTGACCTTGGCAGTATTGGTAGCTACTTGTCCGTGCGCCCTGTCGTTAGCCGCGCCCACATCGATTACAGGCGCCGTGCATCGACTCAACCGGATGAACGTTTTAGTCAAAGGTGCACAACTGCTTGAGAGCGTAAAACACCTTGATACGGTGGTGTTTGATAAAACCGGTACACTCACTTACGGTCAATTTAAACTGATCGCGCGTGAAGACTATGCCGACATCGATACGATAAATGCGATTGTAAGTGGTTTAGAGCAGCGCTCTGAACACCCGATTGCGGCCGCCTTATCTCAGTTAAGCGATCAACCCACATCACCTGATGCCATTCAAAATTACCCTGGACAAGGCATACTGGCGGAAATTGCTGGCACCGACTATCGATTAGGTCGTTGCGAGTTTATCCAAATCTGGCACCCTAACTGGCAACCCAAGCGACAAAGCAATGTTATTTTAGCCAACCGTCAAGCTGTGTTGGCAGAATTTCAGGTAGATGATGAGGTGCGAGAGGATAGCCATGACGTCATTTCTGCGTTAAAACTGCAAGGTATCCGAACCATCATGTTAACGGGTGACAGCGACGCACGGGCTCAAACACTTGCCTCTCAGTTGGACATTGACGAGGTGCTCAGCGAGCAGTCGCCAGCTGATAAGGTTGATACCATTAAGTCACTGCAGCAACAAAAGCATACTGTTTGGATGATCGGTGACGGGATTAATGACAGTCCCGTTTTAGCACAAGCGGATCTTTCAATGACCTTTGCTCATGCATCCGATATGGCGCAAACAGCGGCGGATGTGGTGCTACTTAATGACCAACTAACGCGTGTATTGGATGTTATCGAAACGGCACGAAAAACGCGTATCATTATGCGTGAAAACTTTATCTGGGCAGCAGGCTACAATCTGACCATTTTACCTATTGCTGCGTTGGGTTTAGTTGCGCCGTGGGCGGCCGCATTGGGTATGTCGTTAAGCTCGTTAGTCGTGGTGGCAAACTCACTAAGGTTGTACCGTTTATGAGTGTTATTTACGCATTAATTCCTGTCGCTATCCTGTTTGTCATTTTAGCCGTCGTTATCTTTTTTTGGGCTGTACGCTCAAATCAATTTGAAGACATTGAACGTCAAGGTATGACGATTCTAATGGATGACGATGACGAAAAAGAGCAAAAAAAGCCAAACGATGACCGATCAGATTAATTGGTTTACTCCTCTCTTGATGGGGCTTGCGGGAGCGGGCCATTGCTTGGCGATGTGTGGCGGCCTTGCCGCAGCCATGGGTGTTAATCAGAACCGCCTAACTGTGTTTGTTTATAATTTAGGCCGTCTTACATCCTATTCGTTGTTAGGCGCTATTATGGGTGGCGCAGTAGCATTACTCGCGCCCGACACGCCCTACACGACCCCTGTTCTTAGAATTTTTGCCGCCACCATGATGATACTATTAGGCCTATACTTAGCTGGGTGGTGGCCAATACTGGTTAAACTTGAGTCATTAGGTCGCCCGGTATGGCGTAAGCTCCAGCCGTTCGCCGCAAAATTGCGTGGACAACACGGATTACTACCTGCTTACCTTGCGGGCATGTTTTGGGGCTGGTTACCTTGCGGTTTAGTGTACAGTGCATTGAGTTACGCAGCGGCTTCGGGGAGTGCCTCTAGTGGTGCAGGTTATATGGCTTTATTTGCTTTAGGTACGTTTCCCGCGATGATCGGTTTGGGACTAATTAGCCAGCATGTTGCTCAGCTATTCAGAAGCCAAGGGGTTAGAACAGCCTTAGGCGTCATGATGTTACTCTACGGTTTATGGTCGCTTTTGATCGTAATCAAAGCGTTGCTACAGGGTTAATGCTGATCACTGGTATAGCATCCATTATTGCGCTAAGTTAATGGTAACAATCATTGGTTATGTGTGTGGGAGCATAACATGGAACGATTTAAACGGATTCTCGTCGTGGTTGACCCCGCTGATGAAGAGCACAAAGCGATAAACCGATCATTGCATATCGCTCGTTTAACGCAGGCAAAAATCAGCCTACTCCTCTCTATTTATGATTTCTCTTATGAAATGACCACGATGTTATCGCGCGATGAACGCGATACGATGCGCACAAACCTGATCGCTGATCGTCGAGCCTGGATTGCCGACTTACTAGAGGGCTTTGATACGGATGGGCTCGATATTGATATTACTGTCGTTTGGCATAACCGTCCGTTTGAAGCGATCATCGAGCATGTTCAAAAGCTCGAAGCGGATCTGTTGGTCAAAGCAACTCAAGTTCAACCGAGTTTTCAAAATCTATTATTCACCCCGACCGACTGGCACTTACTGAGAAAGGCACCCTGCCCAGTCTTGTTGGTCAAGGAACATGCTTGGCCACAACATGGACAAGTGTTGGCCGCCATACACAGTGGATCGGAAGAGCACGAGCACCAACAGCTTAATGACCGTGTTGTAGATACCGCTCAAGCAATGACTGAAGTGCTCAATGCGAGCTTGCATTTAGTGAATGCCTACCCGGCGGCACCTATTAACGTCGCGGTAGAGATTCCCGAATTTGACGTGACTCAATATAGCGACGAACTCGAAAAACATCACAAAAATGCAATGGCTAACTTTGCTCGTAAATACCGTATACCTAATGCACAGCAGCATGTCGAACAAGGTTTGCCTGAACAAGTGATTCCCGACTTAGCTAAACGACTGGATGCAGAACTTGTCGTTTTAGGGACGAAAGGACGGACTGGCTTTTCGGCGGCGCTGTTGGGAAATACCGCTGAACATGTACTAGAGCGTCTTAACTGTGATGTCCTTGCTATAAAGCCCGCTGATTTTAAATCGCCAGTGGCATAATAAACAGTGGTTCGCTATAATCACGCCCTATTTTTCGACGATATCAATATAGGCGTGAGTGGGTATGCAAACGGATCGCACTGAAGCGAAAAAACAGTACGGTTTTAATAAACTGCAAAAGCGCATCCGCAGAGAGACCGGTAAGGCGATTCAGCAGTTTTCGATGATCGAGCATAACGACAAGATCATGGTTTGCCTCTCGGGAGGCAAAGATAGCTACACCCTGCTCGACACCCTAATGTACCTAAAGCGTGTGGCCCCTATCAGTTTTGATATTGTGGCAGTTAACCTGGATCAGAAGCAACCCGGGTTCCCAGAGCACGTGTTACCCAATTATCTCAATAGCCTCGGTGTTGATTACGAAATTGTTGAGGAAGACACCTATAGCATCGTAAAAGACAAAATCCCCGAAGGAAAAACCACTTGCTCACTCTGTTCACGCTTACGCCGAGGGATTCTATATAAAACGGCTAAGCGATTAGGCGCTACTAAAATTGCGCTTGGTCACCACCGCGATGACATGATAGAAACGCTGTTTTTAAATATGTTTTATGGTGGGAAACTGAAATCGATGCCGCCGAAGTTAGTCAGCGATAATGGCGAACACGTGGTTATCCGACCACTAGCTTTTTGCCGGGAGAAAGACATTGCACGTTATTCTGAGGCGATGGCGTTTCCAATAATTCCATGCAACTTGTGTGGTTCACAGGAAAATCTTCAGCGCAAAAATATCAAGGCAATGTTAAATCAATGGGACCGCCAATTCCCCGGCCGTATTGAGAGTATCTTTACTGCTATGCAAAGTGTGACGCCATCGCACCTAGCAGATAGACAGTTGTTTAACTTCGATGAGGTGCGAGCCACTGGTTTAGAAACGGACGAAGGCGACACCGCATTCGATGCGCCGAGACTGTAAAAAATTTTGTGTAAATGGCTGTTTGCACTGTTAAATCCGATCCTGATACATGATCTCGAATTGCGCCATGGCCGGTTTCCAGTTGCGT